>CALMUC010000303.1 GCA_937872845.1 uncultured Lachnospiraceae bacterium
GCTTAATGACCAGAGTTCCTTTTTTATTTTGATTAACAATATTATGATTTTTAAAACTTAAATTCTTTGTATGCTGACTGCAGTTATGTTATTATTAAATAGTTATGAGATAGAAATTGTACTATAAAATCAAAATGAATCCGGAGTAAAAAAAATGATCTGGAAAAAATTTACAGTAGAAACAACTAAAGAATGCGAAGATTTAGTCAGTGAATTTTTGAATGAAAATGGAGCTGACGGTGTTGAAATTGAGGATAAAGAACCTCTTTCAGAAGAAGAAATGAAGCAGATGTTTGTGGATGTCCCTCTTATGTTAGATAATGATGATGGAAAGGCCTATGTTTCATGTTTTTTAAAACCTGAATTTGATACTGAAATACTTAAAGAAAAAGTTAAAATTGAAATACAAAGATTATCTGAATTTTTACCATCCGGTACTGGAAATATATCGATTTCAGATACAACTGATGATAATACATGGGCAGATAATTATAAAAAATTCTTTAAGCCTTTCAGATTATATGATGATATTGTAATTGAGCCCACGTGGGAAGAACTTCGTGACAAGAATGAAAAGGATCATGTTGTAAAAATTGAATCAGTCATGTCATTTGGAACAGGTACACATGAGACAACGAAGCTTTGTATTGGTCAGATCAGAAAATATTTAAAGCAAGGAGATTCTCTTTTTGATATTGGAAGTGGCAGTGGAATTCTTGCTATAACAGCAGTTACACTTGGAGCAGGGTATGTTCATGGTATGGATATTGATCCGCAGGCAGTCAAATCCAGTTATGAAAATGCTGCTGTAAACGGGCTTTCGAGAGATAGAATTGGATTTACATGCGGTAATTTGCTTGATAGGAATTATATAACAGATGCAGGAACTGGAGATGGCGGAAGTATAAAACCACTATCTGTAAGCGACTATTCAAATGAAGAATCAAGTAATTCAGAATTTGATTCTGCTGATCTTGTTTTAAATCGTGATATATCAGAAATCAGTGAAAAGAAAATAAATGAAACTGTAGGTACTCCTCTTCCAAAGCGAAAATATGATATTGTTGTTGCAAACATTCTTGCTGAGGTAATTGTACCACTATCAGCGAAAGTAAGACCATTTATGAAAGATACCGGGCTTTTTATAACATCCGGTATTAGTCTTGGAAAAGAAACAAAAGTGAAAAATGCACTTTTGCAAAATGGATTTAAGATATTAGATACGATTTATATGAATGAATGGGTTTCAATTGTTGCAATGGGAGAATGATATAAATGCATAAATTTTATGTAAATGGAATAGGTTATGCAGATCAGAAGATTTCAATTACAGGTGAAGATGTAAATCATATAAAAAATGTACTTAGAATGAAACCTGGTGAGAAAATCATTGTCGGCAGTGATGATAAAAAGGATTACATATGTAATATTTCTTCTATAAATGATGAATTTATTGTTGCGGATATTATAGATATAGAGAATAGTGTGACTGAGCTTCCTGTTAATATTACGCTTTATCAAGGCATGCCAAAGTCAGATAAAATGGATTTTATTATTCAAAAAACAATAGAATTGGGAGTTTTTAAAATAATTCCTGTAATGATGGACAGATCTGTTGTCAAACTTGATGAAAATAAAATGCAGAAGAAGTGTGAGAGATATAATGGAATTGCAAAGTCAGCTGCAAAACAGTCAGGAAGAGGAATTGTTCCTGAAGTTGGTCCATTTATGACATTCTCAGATGCTGTTATATATGCTCAAAAAAATAGACAGGAATTGATTGTTCCATATGAAAGTGCTGAAGGTATAGATTATACAAGAAAAGTTTTTGAAGAAATTTCAGAGAAAAATAATAGAAACGTAGGCATTTTTATTGGACCAGAAGGCGGATTCTCAAATATGGAAATTGAGACGGCTAAGATTGCAGGAGCAAAGATTATTACTCTTGGGCATAGAATTCTTCGTACAGAAACAGCAGGAATGTGTGTACTTTCTATTTTAGGTTATCTGTTGGAAAACTAAAATCCGAAATTTGATATATGAAACTAAAATTAAAGCTTGTATTTTGAAAATATGAAATTCGAATCTATAATCAGAATTGAAAATAAATGATAAATTTTTAAGAAGGATAATTATATGGAAGTATATTTTGATAATTCAGCGACAACAAGAGCTTATCCTGAGGTTGCCGAGATTGTTTCCAAAATATTGATTGAGGATTATGGGAATCCATCTTCACTTCATAATAAGGGTTTAGATGCAGAACATTATATAGAAAAAACAGCATTAATTATTTCTAAGGTTCTGAAATGTACACCGGAAGAAATTGTTTTCACTTCAGGTGGAACCGAGTCAAATAATCTTGCAATTATAGGTTCTGTTCTTGCGCGAAGAAGATATGGAAAACATATTGTGTGTTCGTCGATTGAACATGCGTCAGTATTAAGTGTAATGCAGTTTTTAAAACAGGAAGGATATGAGATTACATTTATTGGCACGGATGAAACTGGGCATATTAAAGCTGACGATTTTGTGTCTGCAATAAGACCTGATACAATACTTGCATCATGCATGTATGTTAATAATGAAATAGGTTCAGTTCAGCCGGTTGATGAAATTTCAAAAAAAATAAAAGCAAAAAATAAAGATATATATTTTCATGTTGATTGTATACAGGCATTTGGAAAGATTCCAGTTATACCCAAAAAACTGGGAGCAGATTTAATATCAGTAAGTGGACATAAAATTCATGGACCCAAAGGATCTGGTTTCCTTTATATAAAGAAAGGAACATTGATTCGTCCAATAATTTATGGAGGTGGACAGCAAAAAGGACTCAGGTCCGGGACAGAAAATGTTCCGGCAATTGCTGGACTCGGCGTTGCAGTTGAGAAAACATTTTCGGATTTTGATATGAAGATAGATAAAATCTCCAAATTGAAAAATCATTTGATTGAAGAACTTACAAAACTTCCTGAAGTTTATAGTAATTCACAGGATGCTCCACATATTGCCAGTATAAGCTTTGTTGGAGTGAGAGCTGAAGTGATGCTCCATTCTTTGGAAGCAAAGGGGATTTATGTATCATCAGGTTCGGCGTGCTCATCGAATAAGAAAAAAGAAAGTGCAGTACTTAATTCAATCGGACTGGATTCTGAACGGCTTGAATCAACACTTAGATTTTCATTTGGAGAAGAAAATCAGATAGAAGAAGTTGATTATACTGTCAATATAATAAAACAATTACTGCCAGTTTTGAGACATTATGTGAGAGGATAATTGAAATATGAATGAAATAAAAATGTTTTTGGTAAAATATGCTGAGATAGGTACAAAAGGAAAAAACAGATATGTTTTTGAAGATATACTTTGCAGAAGAATAAGAAACAGGTTAAAACCGCTCGGGGAATTTGAAGTGAGGCGTGATTATGGTCGTATTTATGTAGAAGCTTTTTCTGATTTTGATTATGATGATGCTGTTGAACGTTTAACTATGATTTTTGGTATTTCAGGGGTGAGTCCAGTCACGGTTGCATCTGAACTCACATATGATGCAATAAGGATGGCCGTTCTTGCACATTTTGAACAGAATTATGAAACATTTGATTTTTCGTTCAAAGTTCATACTCGTCGTAATAATAAAACATTTCCTATAACTTCTATGGATATGGATAAGGAACTTGGACATCAGCTTTTATTGAAATATGAGGATGAAGGACTTCATGTTGATGTACATAAACCTGAAGTTATGCTTGACGTTGAAATCAGGGATCGTGCATATGTTTATTCAAAAACAATTCCTGGGCCAGGAGGACTGCCTGTCGGTACAAATGGAAAAGCAATGTCACTCATTTCAGGAGGAATTGACAGTCCGGTAGCTTCTTACATGACCGCTAAAAGAGGTGTTGAGCTTGAGGGTGTTTATTATAATTCTCCTCCATATACGGCCGCTCGCGCACTTGAAAAAGTTGAAAAGTTATGTACTATTGTTTCACAGTATGCTGGTCCTATTAAACTTTATGTTGTTAACTTTACAGATATTCAATTAGCAATTTATGATAATTGTCCTCATGATGAGCTTACAATTATAATGAAGAGGATTATGTTTAAAATTGCACAGAAACTTGCTGAAAAAGATGAATGTGATGCATTGATAACAGGTGAATCAATCGGACAGGTTTCATCTCAAACAATGCAGTCATTATCAGTAATA
>CALMUC010000304.1 GCA_937872845.1 uncultured Lachnospiraceae bacterium
GTGATCACTTCATCGCTGATTCCTCTGTGGTTTAAATAAGCCCTGATTCGTCTGCAATTACAATATCTCTCCGGCAGCTTAAAGGGTGGTTTTTCCTTTTTCGCAGACTGTGTCGGAATAAAAGACGGACTCTCTTCGCACAACAGTTTTACGGCATCTGTAAATTTCATTCCATCTACTTCAATCAGGAACCGCAGTGCGGACACGCCACCGATATCTCTGGATTTCCAATGCCATTTGCTGGACAGTTCATTGATTTTAAAACTGTCATGGTCCGTCAACTGCCATTCATTTCTGGTTCTTGTCTTTTGCAACCGCTGTGCCTGATGCGTCCGCAAATACTCATACGCAGTCATATTTTTTGCTGCCTGAATCTCTTCTTCCGTTA
This sequence comes from uncultured Lachnospiraceae bacterium, assembly GCA_937872845.1. GTDB lineage: Bacteria > Bacillota > Clostridia > Lachnospirales > Lachnospiraceae > Eubacterium_Q. The sequence goes on from CALMUC010000304.1 coordinate 389, forward strand.
CCCAGGGCATTACAGAATTGCATCCTGAAGAGCCAGTACCTTATCCGTCCGCTCCCAAGGAAACTCCTTTCTTCCAAAATGACCAAAAACTGCCGTCTGCCGGAAAATCGGACGATTCAGTCGAAGGGATTCCATGATCTGAACGGGTGTCACTCCAAACACCAGTGGGATTGCTGCCGCCAGACAATCATCCGCACACACTTTCCCTGTATCAAAGGTATCCACCTCAATCATAACCGGCTCTGCTACTCCGATTGCATAAGCCAGAGACACCTGACACTTGCTTGCAAACTCAGCAGCTACTATATTTTTGGCGATATACCTTGCCATATAAGCTGCCGAACGGTCTACTTTCGAACAGTCTTTTCCCGAAAATGCACCGCCGCCATGCGGAACCATACTGCCATAAGTATCCACCATCAGCTTTCTTCCGGTCAGTCCGGTATCTGCATCAAACCCTCCACACACAAATTTTCCTGACGGATTGATCAGAATCTTCGTATCCTCATCCGGCGGCAGTAATCTGAGTGCTGAGCGAAGCACTTTCTCTCTGATTTCGGCATCTAACTTCTTCAGGCTCTTTTCTGCACCATGCTGGCAGGAAACAACAACACTTTCCAGTCTCACTGGTTTTCCATCTTCATATTCTACGGTTACCTGTGCTTTTCCATCCGAAAAGATATCTTTGATATATCCGCTTCTTCTGCAAGCCGAAAGTTCACGTGTGATCCGGTGTGCCAGAACAGTCGGCATTGGCATAAGCTGCGGAGTATCATCACACGCATATCCGACCATAACACCCTGATCTCCAGCTCCCCTGCTTCTATCTCTTAATTTTGCGCCGATATTATCCCGAAATTCTTTCGACACACTCACTGCTTTCGCAATATCTGGACTCTGCTGGTGTACAAACGTATCCATTTCTATCCCATCTGTACAATATCCACACTCTTCTAAAACTTTTCGGATCACATCAAACACTGGTGGTTCATATCCGCTGGTGATTTCTCCTGCTACAAACACATTTCCTCTTGTAGCAAGGACTTCACACGCCACTCTCGAAGATGGATCGTAACGCAGACATTCATCTAAGATTGCATCTGCTATCTGATCGCATACTTTGTCTGGGTGTCCTTCTGTTACTGATTCTGCTGTATAAAAACGTCTCATCATTCTTCTCCTTATATACAGACAGGGCAGAAGCTGCTTTATGCACATCTCCTGCCCTGTCAGATTGGTTTATCCTGTAATTCTTATTTTATTTTTCTTCTGTTTCTTTTTTGTTGTCTGTCATTTTTGACTTCTTTCTGCGGTATACAGTCACTCCTGTAGCTGTTCCAGCAGATGCCAGTGCAAGCAGAACAAACGCCCATATTTTCTGGTTATCACCTGTTTTTGGTGCATTTGTTTTTTCTGTTGTTTTCTCCGGTGTTCTGGCATCTTTCATTTCTACTTTCTGGACTTCCATTGTATCTTTCAATGTAAATGTGACATCTTCCGCAATCTCGTAACCATCCGGTGCTGTGATCTCACGCAGAGTAAGTTCTTCATTGACTGGGAGCTTTGCAACGGAATGTGGCTTTCCGTCCGTAATCCACTCTTCCACAACAGTTCCGTCTTTGCGGATGATCTGAAGCTTTGCCCCTTCCAGTTCTTTTCCGGTTGTTAGGTCTGTTTTTGAAATTTCCACTTTGGAATATTCATCTTTCATCTCAACCTTTGTCACACTGCCATCTTCTTTGACTTCAAACGTCACATCGCTGGCAGACACATAGCCATCTTCATAAGGAGCCAGTTCCTCATGTAAGGTATAACTTCCTTCCGGCAGTCCGTAAATGACATGTTCTTCCTTACTGCTTACCCATTCTTCCACAACATTTCCGTCTTTATCAATGACCTGCAGTTTGGCTCCTTCCAGCTCATTTCCGGTAGTTGCATCTGTTTTTGTAATGCGTGTTTCTGTCGGCTGATTCTCAACTTCTTTGTTCAGTTCAATCTTTGCAAGATTCTGATTTTCGTAAGTTGCATCTACATTCCATACTTCCTCATTTGGAAGATATCCAGCTTTTCTGACTTCCTCTTTGACATAGTATTTTCCATGTGGAAGATCACTGTCGAAAGTAAGTGTTCCCTTTGCATCCGTTGCTTTCTTTTCCAGCAAGGTATCTTTCTCTACGAGAACCTCTCCCTGATTAGAAAGAATATCTTCCGCAGCATACAGTCCAAAAATAACACCTTCCAGCTTTTCGCCTGTGACAGAATCTTTCTTTTCTACTGATACGAAAACTTTCTGTCTTTCATTTTTATAGGTAACGCCTTCATAAACAACTGCCTGTGTATCATCCTCTGCTGTCAGGGTAAATTCTTTCTGTTCTGTATTCAGGACAAAATTCTCTCCTGCTACAACTTCTTTCAGATAATACGTTCCCAGTGGCAGATTGTTGATAACTGCTGTTCCATTTTCATCTGTAGTCAGTTTGGCTACCAGGTCATCTTTCTCATATCGGACAACTGGATTTCCTGCTTCGTCCTTTGCTCCGTCCGGTGAATAGATGGTATCTTTGGCATATATTTCGAATTCAGCGCCTTCTACTCCGGTTTCTTCATATTTAAAGCCTTTATAAATACCTGTTTCTTCTTTTCCAGATACGGCATTTCTTACTTTTGAAACCAGTGCTTTTACTTTTGCCAGAACAGAATCTCCGGTTACTTCGGTAAGCTGTTCTCCCTTTTTCGTCAGGAGCAGGCTTCCTACCTGTTCATCGTTTTTCTGTTCTACCTCTACAATCGCAGCTCCTGTATCTGGATCAATCTGATGTGCAGTGTTTGAGGATACTGTAATTACAATACCACTCTGTGGATTTTCTTTATATGTTCCTTTTGTAGTCTGCTCTAATGGTGAAATAATCGTTGTTCCATCATACAGGGACTCTTCGCTTCCCTGTCTTACAAATCCTTCCGGTGCTTTCACTTCTTCGATTCGGTAGGTAGAGCACTTCAGTTCCTGCGGTGTGATCAGATATCCTTCCTCGTTTGTTTCGAATACACTGATCTTTTCTTTCTTCGGATACTGAACAACCTGTTCCACATATTTCTTATTTGTCACATCGTAAATCTTATAAGAAGCACCAGCCTTTAAAACAGTATTTCCAGTCTGTGCATCCTTCTTTACAATTTTCAGCAAAAATTCAAACGGGCGGTCATCAAATACTCTCCACTGCATTGGCTCTCTGCTGTCATTTTCCACATTTACAACAAATGGATCAATGGTTTTCAGATTCTCCGGGGTAGTGCTTTCCACTACAACATAACTTCCATACGGCAGTTCCGGGCTGACTGCATATCCTTTTGTATCAGTGATCAGTTCTGGTACTGGTACGGCTGTTCCATTCTCGTAAGTAACTGCAACCTGCTCTTTGCTGAAGTCATAATTTTTGAAATCGCTTGCTGTATAGCTTTCTCCATTGGCTGGCTTCAGTTTTCCATTTTTTACCTGTGTCAGGTCGCTGATCAGATATACCTTAAATCCTGCTCCTGCAACCAGGTCTGTTTCTGTCTGCTCTCCATCTTCACTGATTTTGATCAACTGGAATGCCTGTTTCTTTACCTGCTCTTTTACCGTAAGGTCTCTTGTCACTTCGGCAACATCCTGACCTTCATAAGTTACTGATACCTCATATTTTGTAGTATCCAGTGTATATCCTTCCGGTGGAGTGATTTCTTTTACATACATTTCTCCAAGGTATAATTCTGAAAATTCCAGTGTTCCGTCATCTCCGATGACTCCCTGTGCAATCAGGCTGTCCTGTTTATACAGAACCCCTGTTGTGCCATCCGGATGCACGATGTCCTCTTTTGCATACAGACCATACACAGCACCACGAAGAACACTGTCCCCCTGCGCTTTAAATGCAAGTGTTTCTTTATCGATCTTTGCGATTTTCACCTTTCCGGTGACTCTCTCATCTGTTGCTGTTACAGTCATTGTCTTTCCGGCAGTAACAGCCACTTTATATACTTCTGTATTCAGTTTGTATCCTGTCGGAGCAGTGATCTCTTTCACGTACACTGTTTTCAGTGCAGAATCAAAATAATCGCTGACTGCTTTTCCGTCTGTTCCGGTTGCTGACATTGTCATCAGCAGATTTTCACACTTCTTATCAGTATAAATACCATAAACTGCTCCTGACAGTGGATTCTGTGTATTGACATCTTTCTTCATAAGTTCAATGCGTGTCATATTCAGCCACTGTACACTGAAGCTTACCGGCGCTGCTGTTTCGCTTTCAAATACACCGATATCCTGCTTGGAATCTCCGGTTGTCAACACCAGTGTTCTCCATGTCTTTCCGACAGAACCATATAAGTTGCCGGAAGCATAACTGCCTGTCAGTAATAAATCTGCGGACAGATAGAATGTATCTCCACCATAAATCTGGATTTTTCCATTTGTAACACTTGTTCCTTTGGAAAGATTATGTGCTGTCACATTTTCTGGTACACTCAGTGTCACATAGTTTCTGTGATCTCCAGACAGTGTGATATTTGGTGTTTTCTGGATGTTTCCATCCCGTACTGCATTCAGCTTTGTGCTTGAAAGGCTCAGTTCACCTTTTGGCGGTTCTTCCTGTCCGAACAGATAATTGATATATGCGATAACCCCTGCATTTACAAGGTCATTATAATTACACCCTGTAAATCCGGCTTCTCCTGCATAAGCATAGCTGGCTGCAATGTGTGTATACACATACTTTTCATCTTCCGTTTTTCCAGACAGATAACTTCCTGTCAGATCTCCTGCCCCGCCATAACCATAATAAAGGACTTTCTGCAGATTTTTATTGCTGTCCAGTACCTGTGCTACATAACTTCCACTCGGTGGGGATGCTTTCTGGGACTGAAGGCAGTATGCAATTTTTCCATTGACTGTAAACAGGCAAGTAAGATAATTTCCAATATAACTTGGATAATAAATAGTTCTCCCCTTTGTCAATGTAACTGTGGAACCGCTGCTTGTAGCTCTTTCAGCCGCAGACAATACCATCACATTTCCCTCTTCGATGTCCTCTTTCAGTTCTTTGATTGCCTGTGCAGATGCATCTTCTTCGGATGTTTCAATTTCTACATCTGTGTAGTTCTGCACAGGCGAATCCGAATCATCTTCAGATTCTGTATCTGACTTCTGTTTCTCTCCACCATTTTCTTCGGAATGTGCCTGTCCTTCGGTATCCGTCAGAGTCACTTTACGGGTGATGGTATAGCTGTCACTCTTATCTTTTGGAACGACCATATAAGTGGCAATATATGTTCCTGCTTTGTCTGAATGATACTCTCCACCATTCTCATCTTTGATACTTACAAGCGTAACATCTTCTTTTTCTGCATCATAATGGATTCCTTCCATACTGGTTTCCACTGCAAATGTATCATCTGAAACTGCTTTTGTGATATCATCTGCTGTAACTGATGTATCTTTCTGGCTTGTTACCGCCTGTTCAGATGCCTGTACTTCCGTCTGCTGTTCCGAGCCTGTCTGTTCGGCCGCAAACGCATTCGCACTGCTCAAGGTACTGATGCCCATCAGGACAGCCAGTCCAAAAGCAGCAATTCTGGTCTTTAATTTTCTAACCTTCATGTGCTTTTCCTTCCTATTATAAATAGATTTTTTCAGTAAAATACCGCAGAAGATGTTTCCTCTGCGGTACGTTTTATCTTGCATATCGATTTTTTTCTTTTTTTACTTCCTGTCTGGTACGTTTTACCGCTTCCATGACAGACTCCGTTGGAATCTGGTTATCCTTACATCCTTCCAGAATTCCATCCAGATAAAATTTCGATGGCTTTGCCGGAACATCTTTGTGCGGAGCGTTCATCATATATACAAACACTTCTTTCTCCACACCATCCTGATTTTTTACCCGAATCGATTCTTTCCCATAAAAACTTGGGAATCCTTCATAAAAATCCAGACTCTTCTCACACGCTTCTGTGATTTTCCATAAGACTCCTTCGACATAGCTTCCTTTTTCCGGCAGAACCGTTGCTACCCCATTGCCCGGAGCCCTTCCCCGAAATGCCAGCCGATAATTTTCAAGCCGGACGTTTTCCACAACTTCCGCAGCCGGACACCTGTACTTCATCTGCTCCAGATTCATGTTGCTGCCATAAGCGAAGTAATATCTATCTTTCATTTTTTCTCACCTCTATCTGACTCCTTCTGTCCTTTGATTTTTCTTCAGACACTCATACGTGCTTTTATCATATCTCCACGCAAGATCACCATCCAGATTTGCCAGCAGATGTTTTCGAACATTTTTATATTCGTCTCCAATTAACCCAAGTCTCAATAAAAATGTACGAAATGTAAATGCCGGGTTTTCTGATATCAGTGTCTTTTTCATCTGTGTCGATCTCTGATTGATTGCCTGTGCGGAAATGGCTAATGCCAGTGTAATATTTGCTCTCACCTTTCCTGCATGTAGTGTGCTTTCAAAACAACGCCATTCCAAAGTTCCCTTGGAAAACACAGCATGAAGATTCAGAGCATAATAACGGGTATGATCATAATGGGTATGACTTCCATCCCTGCCTCCATACCAGACATTTCTTACTCGGTCCATTGTGATTGATTTATTTGGTATTTTTCGGATTTTCTCCAATACCTCCGGTCGCACCCTCTGACAATAACTATTTGCTCTTCTCTCCTGCACTTTCAGTGCTTTGAACAGGATATCTTCCTTTGCATACATAATTGTCAGTGCATTTTTCAGACTCTGCGGTGTATGATTCGATGCATCTACATGAACATGCTGACCACAGGACTCATTTACAAAACCTCCATGCTGTCGCAGACATCGTACTACTTCCTGTAACTTTCCCATTTCATCATAGGATAATTTCGGAGATACCATTTCTGTTGAATATTCTCCACCTGCGTCTACAATTCGACCGTATACTTTCCGTTGTGTATAAATGCTCCCATCAGACATAAATTTCCACTTTTTTCCTTCCAGATCTATCACTGACCAGACTCCATAAGTAGTGCCGTCATAATATGCTTCTGTTCCAAACATTTCAGCAACAACTTCTGCAGCACGTTGTCTGGTAATCCCTGTCATTTCGATTTCTGTGCCAAAGTATTGGTCTTTTATTCCGATCATGCCTAATGGATTCCTTTCTCAGACACTTTCTGTGTGTTAAGTTCGGAGTCTGCCTTTTGTAACAATCTGCCAATTGCCTCGATAACATTGACAGTTACTCCGTTTCCAGCCTGTTTATAAAGCTGTGCGTCAGAAGTGCTGTCTATGATCTTATCAATCTGCCAGTCGTAATAACCCTGCAGTCGCAGACATTCCCTCGGAACTAACCTTCTTATTCTGCCGTGATACAAGATGCCATGACGATCGGTTGCAGTAATTGTAAACATCGGTTCTTCGGGTTCTTTCATACGTCTGCCGTTCTGACGAACATTCTCTTTTGCTGGTGTTAAGACTGCTCTTGCTCCATCCTCTGCTAATACACCAGAACATTCTCCTTTGTATTTGTGGACACCGCATTGTCTGGTATTCAGGCTTCTGCATTCTTCCGTTACCACCGGCGGAGGTGAAAGATCGACAAAGTGCAGCGTTCCCTGTTGAACACCTGTTGTCAGGGTATGTGCGATCTGGTGTCCGACTCTTCCTCTCCTGCTGTTGAGATTCGCATAACCCAGATCGATGCTGTCCCCTTCTCTTGCAAGTTTGTAGCCGAGCTTTGTATTCTCTTTGATTGGAACACCTACATCATATAATCCTGTCTTGCCGCCCATTCCACCTGCCTGTGATGTCAGGGTACAGCTTAGTCCTTTGGGACTGTAGACTCTTTTCCCCTGACTTCCTGCCCGGACTTGAACAAGAGCTGCTCCATTTGTTTCTGGTTCAGGTAATACTTTTCCGGCACATCGGAAATCAAGATATCCGACAATATACACCCGTTTTCTTGCTTGGGGGACTCCGAAATCCTTGCTGTTAAGCACTTTCCATTCGACATGGTACCCCAGTTCAGAAAGCGTACTGAGGATGGTGCAAAACGTCCGGCCTTTGTCATGCGATAACAAACCGGGAACATTTTCAAGGATAAAATACGAGGGTCTTTTAGCTTCAAGAATCCGGGCAATTTCAAAAAAGAGAGTTCCTCTTGCATCTGCAAATCCTTCTCGCTTTCCGGCGATAGAGAATGCCTGGCAAGGAAATCCTGCACAGAGTAAATCAAAATCTGGCATTCGTTCTGGTTCGATTGTTCTTGCGTCATTACAATACCACTCCCCTTCCGTATCAAACAGCAATCGGTAGTTCTTATCCGCATAAGTATCCACCTCGCAATGTCCGACACAGACAAAGTTTCCTGCCCGTCTTAAGCCTTCACGGAATCCCCCGATTCCGCTAAAGAGATCAAAAAATTGAATGGTTGCGGCTATCAACCTCCTTTTTGCTGATAAAAACAGGCGGCATGATCTCTCATACCGCCCTTCGTTATTCTGTATCAATTGGTTACCATTCTGTTGGTTCTTCTGCTTTGGATTCTTCCGGATCAGTCTCTCCTTCTGGTTCAGTTTCCTCTTCCGGTTCACTTTCCCCTTCTGGTTTGTTTTCCTCTTTCGGTTCACTTTCTCCATCCGGTTCGGCTTCCTCTTCTGGTTCACTTTCCCTTTCCGGCTCAGTTCTTTCTTCCGGTTGAGTTTCTTCTGTTCCCAATTCTCCAGTTGTCTGTTCGGATTCTTCAGGCTGCTCTTTGCTTTGCCATTCGACCTCTACCTTTTCCAGTGCTTCTTCTATAATCTGAATTAAGAAGTCTTTCTGTTTCATGTGTTTCTTTCCGATGACTACTTTTAATCTCTGGAATAATTCCTCTGATACCTGTACTGCTACTGTTCTTACTGCTCCCATGCTTATTTCTCCTTTTCCTTCCACTCTGTTGAAATGTTCTTCAATGACCTGTTGTAAAAATTTTTGTGTGCTGCTTTCTGTGAGTTCAATCTCTTCTCTTACTTTCTCATGTAAGTCCATCGGGATCTTTCCGCAGATATTTTTCATCTCTGCCATAACCTTTCTCCTTTCACTTTTGCTACACACAACATACTCCAAAGCCGCATGGAAAGCTATTCACAATACCCACCAAAGATATCGATGCATTTCTTGCCTTACCCCTAGCAGATCCAACAATGTATGTATCGTGCAATCATAGGCCTCACCCCCTTTACAAATTTTCCATTTGAGATAGAAAATCCATCATCTGATCTGGTATTTCTTCCGATGATAGTTTCGTTGTCGATTGTTCCGTAGTGCCACATATTCCTAATTCCCGAACACTTTCTTTTATCGTCTTTTGAATGACTTCTTCCATCCATTTCCGATCCTCTTTTTCCAGAATTGCCTGAACCAGATACTGGCTTTTCTGCCCTTCTGGAACACTTTGAAATTTCTCCCATGCCCTCTGGTGTTCTGGATTTTTCAGGTTCGGGCGGAACGAATATACCGGGCGTGTCATCTCGTCCACATCTGCTCTACAATCCGTTCATACCCTGTTGCGTTGGCATGGACGTCCTCTATAAAAACGGGGCGGCAAATCGCGTCCTGTGCGGTCACGTGGCGTTTTAAAATTGCGGAGCCTCCCCCCATAAATACGGTGGGTACTGCCCGGAGATCAAACCCGGATTCTGTCACCGCAGACAGTATTCTTTCTATATATTTCCGTCCGTTTTCCTGTATGATCCGTCTGGCCTCCTCTGCCATACTGCAAGATTCCCTCCGAAGCACACGCTCAATTTGAGTTTCTGTCACAGACAGTCCGGTATTTCTACGCACTTGTTCTGCTGTCTCATCAATACATCGGATTACTCCAAGTTCCAGACTTCTGCACGTTGCTGCATTCGGAACAGCATTGTCCAGCCTCATAAGGTCAACGGTCCAGCCACCAATATCAACAAGCAGAACAGACGGTTCATTCTTCAGATACTCTGGATGCAGAGCAAGCGCAGAGTATCCCTGTGGGAACAGTTTCACATCTTTTATTGTTATCTCATATAACTCACTTTCATATAAAAATCGCACTGGCTGCTCTTTCCGCAACAGATACTCCCTGAATCCCTGTTTCTCTCTTCCAAAACTTGAAAGCGGAAGTCCAACAGCCAGAATTACCTCTGTCTTTCGTTCCGCTTTCCGATGCTTGATTTCTTCTGCAATGGCTGCCAACGTCAGCAGATAATAATTATCATTGGACGTTTTATTTTTTACCAGCGTCTGTCTTCCCGTACCGCAGACATAATACTTTCCTTGATATTGCAGAACATTCTGCATGGTATACGGCTCGTAATCATACCCAATAATTCCACTTGGGAAAGACACTTGTCTTGTTTTAATGGCATAATAGCCATGATCAATTCCTATGATTATCGCAATCACATCCTTTCATTTTTTCTGTTTAACGTAAGGTCAAAAATGTTGTCACTGCTGCAACGGATCGTTGCAAAAGTGCCATTCGTGAACACTTTTCTATGTTCCAGCGTCCCAAAACCTGCGGAAAATCTGGCTTTTTTATACCACTATCGCCAGAGGAACACTACTGTTCCTTCCCAGCCGGTTATAAAAGATCCCTCTCCCGGCGGCGGTCCAGCCTGTCCGGGGGAGGGATATATCGCAAGTTTCCTTTTTGAACAATTGCCTGTCTTTTTATTTTTATGAGATGTTTTTCCTGCTTTTGTAAAATGGGAAGATACTCCGGTTCTGTCAAAAACTTCCGTATATAATTGCCCTTTTTTCCCAGCTTGTTATCATTTTTCAGCAGTTCTATTTCTACCATGTAATGGGTATCTGGATGAAATCTCTTCTCACACAAAATGCTGTCCCCTTTTATATAATCAGATTTAGCCGATTCTCTTGCTGCCGCCAAGAGTTCATAAATACTTACTTCCACCTCTTATCACCTCCCAAAAGACCAGAAAAAAGCAGACCTCTTAATCGAAGTCTGCTCCTGTCGGATATGGTAATCCTCTTTCTTCATATTTTTTATCGATATAATTTCGAATCCATTCCCTGTATTCTTCCGTTAATGCCAGTTCCTGAAATTCTAACAACCACTTTTCCCCTTTTGCTTCGTCATCAAGCCATCGATCTTCTATGCACTCCGGCTCATCTAACATTTTCATCATCGCTTCAAATGGCTCTTTTACATCATCACCAAATTCTTTCCATAAGGCGATTCCATAGTTCTCCAGTTCAAAAAATTCTGTCAGATATGTCAATCGTTCCATATCCCCCAATGTCATTCTTTTTTCACCTGACAATAATGCTCGATCTCTTTTGCCACATAGATTTAAAAATTTTCTCTTTTCCATCTCCACATCCATTATACTTTTACCTCTTCCTGTTAAAAATAATTCCTTATTACGAAACATTATAAAATTTAAATTCTTTAGAATCAATATATATGTTTCTGTATTACGAAACTTTTTATTTTATAAGGGGAGTTCATCATTATGCAAAAGATTAGACCAGATATGGATATTGGTAAAAATATCCAAGCAATTCGATATAAAAACAATATGACTCAAGACCAAGTAGTTGCAAAATTAAATCTTATGGGTATCTCCATCACCAAAAGTACCTATGCCAAACTGGAAACAAATCGCATGAACATTAAGGCATCTGAATTAGTTGCACTTGCAAAACTCTTTCATACCGATATCAATGCTTTCTTTTCCGGCTTGCTATAGTTCGACATTCCCCGACTCCCTGTGTATATAATAGCATATTAAAAATAAGAACCAGTCTATATTCTTATCGGATATAAACCAGTTCTTTTTTCTTATCAAATAATATAAAAGTGACAGGGAATTCAGATTCTTATCTTCTGTCACTCATGTAATTATTATTCTATTTTAAATTTAATGAATTTACCCATTCTTGAATTTCTTTTTCAATGTTATTTTCTATATAAACGTCATACACATTTTTCCACATTATCTGTGTATACTGTTATTTTCAACCCCATAATTATAACTTGGTACACGCTATACACTACTATAAACTGTACTCCATTTTAGGATAGCCAATGTATACCGTATCATATGAATCCCAGTTATCAACTGTTGTAGACACCAGTTCCACATCTCTTAAGCTCTCATCATCATGTTCTCTTGACACCCGGCTGTCATCATCTGTCCAGTCAAGGTCATCATCTGTATATGGCTCCACAGGCTCTATTTCAAACAGATCTGCCTCTGTAATTTTTGCTATCTTTTCAGCAACATCTTTTGTATTTCCTGAAGCTGAATAATATACAACCAATGTTTTTCCATTTCCTGTTGATGTATTTTCTGTTGTATCTGTAGTGTTTTCGGAATTTGTATCCGCTTCTTCATTTCCAGACTGGTTTGTACTTGTAGACTGGCTGTCATTATTAGAAGCAGACTGGTTTGTATTGCTTGCTCCACATCCTGCCATCAAACCGATTGCCATGATGCATGTTAAGAGTACTGCTGCTATTTTCTTTGTTTTCATTCTAAGGTCACCTCCTGTCGTATAAAATGTTTGTCACGCTAATTTCTATCGGATGAAATTGGTAAATACAAAATCCGGTGCCTTTGGCATTTCAATTCCCATTTTTGTCGCAACATTTTTACAGTTAATGAAATATGCCATATTGTTTCCAAGGATCTGCATAACCTGCATTCCTTCGAGATCCTGTTTTACTTCATCCGGATTCGTCCCATGTACCATATTCCAATATCTCGATGTAATGATCGGCATCTGCATCAGACCAAAATATTTATTTACCTGATCCCATGTGGCCGTTGTTCCGGCCCTTCTTGCTGAAATTACCACAGCGGCAGGTTTCAGGCGGAATCTGTCGCCGCCACCGTTTAAATCGGCATAAAAGACTCTGTCCATAAAGGATGTGATTGCACCGCCTGCACCACCCCAGTGTACCGGAGTTCCAAATACGAATCCGTCATAATCCCCTGCTATTTCCAGAAATTCATTCACGATATCATCCAGGATGCATTTATTTTTTTCCTGACATTTTCTGCAGGCAATACATCCTGAAATCGGCTTATTTCCAATCCAGAAAATATCTGTACTTATGCCATTTTCATTTAATGCACTGGATACTTCACAAAGAGCTGTATAAGTACAGCCATTTTTGTGTGGACTGCCATTGACAAGTAATACTTTCATTGATTTTTCCTCTTATGCTTACCAGTTCTTTTTTTCTTTTGAACTGTCATTATTCTTTTTTCTTTCCTCAACCATCTTCACGAACCATTCCACCATATTCGGATCCTGATGCGAGAAGAAGGAGCTTGTCTTCTTGTCCAGTTCTGCAATAGTCTTCATATCTTCATCAGAAAGTGTGAAATCAAAAACATTAAAGTTTTCTTCCATTCTCTCAATGTGTGTTGATTTCGGAATAACCACTACCCCTCTCTGAATATGCCAGCGAAGCATAACCTGTGCCGGAGTCTTCTGATATTTTTCTGCAATCTCTGCGATGACAGGATTCTCAAAGGTGCCTCCTCTGCCCTCACCGAATGGTGCCCATGCTTCTAACCGGATATCATATTTGTCTGCCCATTCCTTCATCTCTTTCTGCTGATTGAAGATGTGGGTTTCCACCTGATTTACCATAGGTTTAATGCGGTTGAAGGATGCAAAATCAACCATTCTGTCTACATAAAAGTTGGAAATTCCGATTGCTCTGATTTTTCCCTCATCGTACAGATCTTCCAATGCATGGTAAGCACCGTAAGCATCTGAAAATGGCTGGTGAAGCAATACCAGATCCAGATAATCTGTCTTTAACTTTTTCATGGATTCAAGAACTGATTTCTTTGCTTCTTCATATCCATAATGTTCAACCCACACCTTTGTTGTAAGGAAGATTTCTTCTCTTGGAATGCCTGACTTTTGGATTGCATTCCCAACCTCTTCCTCATTAAAATAACTCTGTGCTGTATCAATCGCCCGGTATCCAACTTTTAAAGCATCAAGCACACATCTTTCACATTCCTCTTTTGTTACCTGATATACGCCATATCCCAGTATTGGCATTTTTACACCATTATTTAATGAAATATATTCCATTGTCGTATCCTCCTTGTTTTCTTTCATTCATCTTACATTCATACTATAATACTGATAGATTCCTTTGAGAAGTTTCGATAAGTTTTTCAGTCTTAACCTTTCGGTTTATTCTGGTTCTTACTGATTGAACAGCCATCCCATAATTTCTTTGTCACGACAAAACAGATAGCCACCGCCATGCTGATAAGTGACCGGTGTTCCTTCAAAGTAATCTTTATCTTTTACATCCAGTACCACCAGTTTATCAATCTCTGATTCCGATAATCCCTGTTCTTTGTAAAGCTCATGTATCTGCTGGTATGCCTTTTTAAAAGGTTCTGATCCATAGTATTCGTCGCTTTCGCCAATCACAAAATATACCGGCGTTTTTATCTCCACAACCGGCTCATATGCACCATCCCACTGAGAGCTGCACATAAGTGCCGCTGTATATAATTCCGGCTGCTTTGCCAATACCAGTGACAGGGTTTCTCCTCCTCCGGAATAACCATTAATATATACTTTTGATGAATTAATCTTGTAATGCGTCAGAAA
>CALMUC010000305.1 GCA_937872845.1 uncultured Lachnospiraceae bacterium
GATTTAAAGATAGAAGGGTAAGCATTTATAATTTATATATTAGGACAGTTATAAATATATAATAATGAATATATAGTTATTAATATGTATTTAGTATTATATCTAATAAAATCAAAATTTCAGAATTATTTTCAAGGAGGAATCAAAATGGCAAAAAGAGGTGGATATTCGGGAATGATGCCTGGAAATATGAATAATCTTATGAAGCAGGCACAAAGAATGCAGAAGCAGGCAGAAGAGATGCAAGGTGAACTAGAACTTAAGGAATATGAAGCAACTGCAGGCGGTGGAGTGATTACAGTGAAAATAAATGGCAAGAAAGAAATATTGAGTGTAAAGATTGATCCCGAAGCAGTTGATCCGGAAGATGTTGAGACATTAGAGGATCTTATTGTTGCTGCTGTTAATTCTGCAATTCAGATGCAGGCAGATGATGAGAAAAACAGTCTTGGAAAGATTACCGGAGGGCTTGGAGGAAGCCTCGGAGGTCTTTTATAGAATGGATATTTATGGTGGTGAGGTTGACCGCTTGATTGAAGAATTGTCTCATTTGCCGGGAATAGGAATAAGAACAGCACAGAGACTTGCTTTTCATATTATTAATATGCCTGATTCTGAAGTGACCGGGCTTGCATCGGCAATAACAAATGCAAAGAAAAATATCAGATACTGTAAGACCTGCTTTACAATTACCGATGCAGATGAATGCCCTATATGCAGATCAAACAGCCGTGATCATAAAACAATTATGATTGTTGAATCATCAAGAGATCTTGCAGCAATTGAAAGAGTTGGTAAATATAATGGAGTATATCATGTTCTTCAGGGGCTTGTTAATCCGAGTGCAGGTATAGGACCGGCAGATATAAGAATTAAGGAACTTCTGATAAGACTTCGCGGAGATGTAGAAGAATTAATAGTTGCAACTAATACAAGTATTGAGGGAGAAGCTACGGCAATGTATATTGCAAAGATGGTAAAGAATACCGGAATTAAATGTACAAGGATAGCTAGCGGGCTTCCGGTTGGCGGAGATCTTGATACAACAGATGAGGTGACATTATTTAGAGCACTTGAGGGAAGGCAGGAACTTTAGAAATCTGAGACGATCTTTTGGAGAGTTTATACAAGGAGGGTATCATATGAAAAAAATTGGTATGCTTACAAGCGGTGGAGACTGTCAGGCACTTAATGCAACTATGCGTGGTGTTGTTAAAGGACTTGAAAATCTGTTTGGTGATGTTGAAATTTATGGTTTCAAGGATGGATATAAGGGACTAATTTATGGAAATTATGAGAAAATGAAGCCTATGGAATTTTCCGGGATTCTTGGAAAAGGTGGTACGATTCTTGGCACAAGCCGTGTTCCGTTTAAAATGCTTGATGAGCCGACGGAGGATGGTGTAGAAAAAGTTCCTGCAATGATAAAGACATATAAAAAGCTGGAACTTGACTGTCTTATTGTTCTAGGAGGAAACGGTTCACAGAAAACAGCAAACCGCCTCTCTGAAGAAGGATTGAATGTTATAGGACTTCCAAAGACTATAGATAATGATATCTGGGGTACAGATATGACATTTGGATTTCAAAGTGCGGTTGATGTAGCAACACATTGTATTGACTGTATTTATACAACAGCAGAGTCTCACAGCAGGGTTTTTGTTATTGAGACAATGGGACATAAGGTTGGATGGATAACACTTCATTCAGGAATAGCTGGTGGAGCAGATGTCATTTTACTGCCGGAAATACCTTATGACATTAAGAAAATTTATAAAGCAATTGATAAGCGTACGAAGCAGGGAAAACACTTTACAATTATTGTTGCTGCTGAAGGCGCAATATCAAAGGAAGTTGCAAAGCTTCCTAAGGCAGAAAGAAAGGAAGCACAGCTTAATAGGACTTACCCGTCTGTTGCATATGAAATAGCAGATAAGATCCGTGAGAAATATACAAGTGATGTTCGTGTAGCTGTCCCGGGACATACACAACGTGGAGGAAGCCCTGATGCTTATGACCGTGTTATTTCATCCAGATTTGGAGCTAAAGCGGCACAGATGATTAAAGACAAAGATTTTGGCAAGCTTGTTGTAATGCTGAATGGTGAAGTCACCACAATTCCACTTGCAGAAACTGCAGGAAAATTAAAGTATGTCGACCCAGATAATCAGATGATCAAGGAAGCAAAGACACTTGGAATCTGTTTTGGAGATTAATAGTAAAGGATCATTTTCATCTTGAAAAGAATTCTTATTAAGACAGCCCTCTTCGTTATTATTTTCGCGGGGGCTGTTCTCGTGTTTAATTATATAAATAATATCGGAAATGTAGAGCAGAGTGTTGAAAATACACGTCCGGAACTAGACAAAGTTTATGCAGGTGAAAACGGACAGCCATTGAATGAGATTCAAGGTATGACAGATATTATTGATACAAGTCTCACAAGGGACAGTATCATGCCGGTCGGAACAGATAAAAAGGTCGAAATCCTTTTGCCTATGCGAGATGCCGGAATTAAAGTCAAGTACATGCTGAGAGATTTTGCCGGCGAGAATCTTATTGAAGATGGAGTTATGAAATGCACAGGGCAGCAGGGTAATTATGCTGTTTATGAAACGTCACTCAGAATGAATCTTGATGATAATACGGAATATCGTTTCTATGCGTGCATACCTGAAAATGAGGCAAAGTCTGGAACTGATGATGAGGCTGTATCTGGTGTTAATTCTGCAACCAGTGCTGATTCTGCCGCCAGTGCTAATTCTGCAATCAGTGTCAACTCTGAAAATGATGCTAAGTCTACAGTGGTAAATGAGATAAATACACCGTCAGATGTAGAGACAACTTCAGATGCATCAAAAAATTTCATTTACTATGGCATGAGAGTTAAAACAATGGAAAATCCTAGGCTCAATGATTTTTTAAGTTATGCTGAAGGTTTTCACAATGCAGCTTTAGATGGAAATGAAACTATGATGGCAAGTGTATCTGATGCGGTAGAGGGAAACGGAACCCAGATTGTTGAAATAGCGACAGGAATGGATGCTGTAGTTTCGACCGGAGATGGAAACAGAGATGCATCGTTGTTTCATGTTACGTTGAAATCTACATATGATGCACTGATTTATGGCGGACTTAAAATGCAAGTTTTATCAGAGCCGATTCCGAAAATTCGTGAATTGTCTGAAAATTCTGCACAAGTTGAGCTTAGATTTAAAACAAAATCTTCTGAAGACGGAGATAATATATATTCGGTTACCGAGGAATTTCAGCTTCACTATAACGAAGAAAAAGGTTCTGTTGAAATGACAGGATATGACAGGACATTAAGTGAAAATTTCAATACGAAAAATGTTGTTTCAGACAACAAAATGATTTCGCTTGGAATAGTAGATCCGGACAGTGTTGAGAAAACAGAAGATTCATCTGGCATTAGAACGGCATTTACAAGTAATCACAGTGTGTGGCTTTTTGATAGTAAAACTGGATATATTTCATGTGTTTATGGTTCAAATAGAGAGGAATCTGAGACTGAGAAAAGTGAAGCAGAAAATTTCGGGATAAGACTTCTCAGTCTAAGCAGTAAAACGCTGCAGTTTGCGGTATATGGACGGGTAAGCGAAGGAAAACGTGAGGGCCAGAATGGGATCTCTCTTTATAATTATTCTATTTCAGATGGTACACTTCAGGAACTGGTTTTTATAAAAACTAAAATGAGTTATGAAGAACTTTCTCTTTCAGCAGGTAGATTTATGTATTTTTCTCCGTCAAAGAATACATTTTATACGTTACTCGGAAATGGTATTATGGCTGTAAATGTTCACAGCGGCAAAGTGTCACGACTTGTAAAAGATATGCCTGAAGATCTTATATATGTGTCAGATGATATGACAAAAATTGCGTATCCGGATAGTGAAAATCTTGGGAATGTAACTAAAATATATATGCATGATTTTAAAAAAGATGCAGATGAAAATTTTGAAAATGGTTCGCGTAAAATATCTATAATAAAATTCATCGGCAATAATCTTTTATATGGAGAAGCAGAAGATAAAAATATAAAAAATATGGCGGATGGGAGTTCAGTATTTGATTATTCTGCACTGAATATAGTCTCATCAGATGGAAAGATTATTAAAAAATATGAAAAATCAGGATATCTGGTATCAGGACTTAAAATAGATGATGGAAAGATTTCACTTACACGAGTCAAGGCTGATGACAATGGAACATATACAGATGATGCAGATGATTACATCTCATATTTGCCAGAAGAATCGACAGATAAAATAACATTTAGCACAGACGAAGATGATAAGGGAATAGAAAAAACAAGTCTTAAATTTTCTGATTCAGTTTATCTTGAAAGCAGAACAGATGAAATACTTACTAAAGTTATAGATAATCCATCTGAAAAAGAGTTAAGTGTAAATGATGCTTTATCAGCAGATAATGTTTATATGTATTCTGGCACCGGGCTTGCAGGAGAATACCGTACAGATGGGGCGGCTGTAATTGATGCAGAGGAATCTGATGGGTTTGTAACAAATTCTGAAGGTGTAAAAATTTATGAGAAACATGATGTCAGAAACTTTTATTCAGCTGGTGGAACATTCGATTATGTCAAGGCAGACGGGCTTGAAAAAACGCTTGATGCATGTACTGAGATGGCAATAGCCTCGGCCGGAGGTTCTATGGATGGTACGAATATAAGTGATAACGGCGGATGGAAGAAAACATTTCAGAAATATGGAAATGGCACAAGGGGAATGGTACTTGCCGGTGTAAAACTTGATACAGCCATATCATTTCTTTCAGATGGAGCACCATTTGTTGTAAGACAAAGTGACAGATATGTTATTGTATTCAGTTATAACGCAGATTTTATACGTTATTATGACCCGGTTCAGAACAAAGAGATTAAAACTGCAAGAAATACATTTGAGGACGAGTGCAGCAAAAATGGAAATGAATTTTATGTGTGGCAGAAGTAAAATGTAATGTATGAGACTTGACAAGCGTATCTTATATCAATAATCTTTATAGGAACAAATTTGAAATATAAATCATGAGAATCAGAGAGGACACATATATGAAAGAGCCTTTTGTAACAAAAGAACAGGTAGAGGAAATTGTAAAGAAGTATCCGACGCCTTTTCATATTTATGATGAAAAAGGAATACGTGAAAATGTACGAAAATTAAAGGCTGCATTTTCATGGAATAAAGGATACAAGGAGTATTTTGCTGTAAAAGCAACACCCACACCTGCAATTCTTAAGATAATGCATGAAGAAGGATGTGGCACAGACTGTTCTTCTATGGCTGAACTTGTTATGTCAGAAAAACTTGGTATTGTTGGAAATGAAATTATGTTTTCATCAAATGATACACCAGATGAAGAATATAAAAAGGCATATGATCTTGGAGCAACAATAAATCTTGACGATATCACAATGATAGACTTTGTGAAAAAAGCATGTGGATGTATTCCTAAACGTATATGCTGCCGTTTAAATCCAGGTGGAATGTTTGAAATAGCAAATGCTATAATGGACAATCCCGGAGATTCTAAATATGGTATGACAGAGAACCAGATAATTGATGCATATAAAAAATTAAAGGAACTAGGTGCAGAAGAATTTGGGATACATGCATTTCTTGCAAGTAATACTATTACCAATGAATATTATCCGACATTAGCTAAAATATTATTCAGTTTTGTTGTAAGAATAAAAGAAGAAACCGGAATTTCAATTTCATTTATAAATCTTTCCGGTGGCGTAGGGATTGCATATAGGCCTGATCAGAAGCAGAATGATATTATGAAAATTGGAGAGGGAGTTCATCAGGTATATGATGAAATACTTGTACCTAATGGTCTTGGAAATGTTGCAATATATACTGAGTGTGGCAGATTCATGGCAGGTCCTTATGGACATCTTGTTACGAAAGCTATTCATGAGAAGCATATTTATAAGGAATATATAGGGGTTGATGCATGTGCAGCTAATCTTATGAGACCAGCAATGTATGGAGCATATCATCATATTACAGTGCTTGGTAAGGAAAATAAACCATGTGACTGTGTATATGATATTACGGGATCACTTTGTGAGAATAATGATAAATTTGCCATTGACAGGAAACTTCCGAAAATTGATATGGGAGATTATCTTGTTATTCATGATACAGGTGCTCATGGATTTGCAATGGGATATAACTATAACGGAAGACTTTGGAGTAGTGAATTACTGCTGAGAGAAGATGGTTCTGTAATCTGTATCAGAAGAGCTGAGACAATAGATGACTATTTTGCAACACTTAATGGTTTTTGGGATCTTGATATATAGAAATGTGATTATATAAAAAACCGGCATATTTTATGAAATGACAAATCTGATTTTCGGTTGTCATTTCATAAAATATGCCGGTTTTTACGTGATTGTTTTTATCTTAAATATATTTAAAACTCTTCAATCTTTTCTGGTTCAGGATATTCAGCCCCTGACATATCAACTGTAACAGTCTTCATTATTTGAGGCTCTACCGGTTTGTCAGCCCATCCGGTTTTGGTGAATGCAATACTGTCAACAATATCAAACCCATCTGTTACCTTTCCGAATGCAGCATATTCACCATCAAGATGAGGTGCATCCTGATGCATAATGAAAAACTGAGAACCTGCAGAATCCGGATGCATTGAACGTGCCATTGAAAGAACTCCTCTTTCATGTGCAAGATCATTTTTGAAACCATTTGAACTGAATTCCCCCTTGATTGAATAACCCGGACCGCCTGTTCCTCTTCCATCAGGATCACCGCCCTGAATCATAAAACCTGGAATTACTCTGTGAAATGTAAGACCATCGTAGAAACCATGGTTTGCAAGAGAAATGAAGTTATTTACAGTATTTGGTGCAATTTCAGGATAAAGCTCAGCTGTAATAACGCCGCCGTCCTGCATAGTAATTGTAACAATTGGATTAGACATAAGGAATTTCCTCTTTTCTTTTTTTGTTTTTAAGTATAATATCAGAAATATTCGGACAAATAAATAGAGGACTGCTGGGAAAGCAGTCCTCCGGTTTGAAAAATGTGGGGGAAGGTATATAGAATCCTTCAATTGGAACAATTATGTTATATCAGATAATTGTGAAAAAAGTATGTTCAAAGTGTGAATTATCAAATATAAGTGCAATTTATGCAAATGAAATAAAAAAAACAGAATATTTCACTTGTGATTATATATGTTATAATATTGTCGCTTCAGAAAGAATCTTGGGAAAAAGGACATTGTAAAAAGGTGAAGTGTAAAAGAAAAAATTTAGTATATATTAAAGGTCTGCTGTTCTTTATAACAATATGTATTTCGGCAGGAGTTCTGTTTTTAAAATTCAGCTGGTATTCACTTACAATGGAAGAAGTTTTGTTTCATTTGAAAGAATCGCTGAAAGGAACAGACTCCGGAATCATATGGAAATTTTTGATTACCTGTGTCATGCCATCAGTTATTTTGACAGTCTTTTATGTGTTTGCGGGGAGGCTAGGCGAAAAAAATGGAAAAACAGCTCATAAATTTAAAATTACTTATAAGATATTAAAATGGACTGCTGTGATTTTTTTTCTGACATGTATTACAACAGGATGTATCAGCTTTCATATGTACAGTTTCATAAGAGGGCAGTGCATATCATCTGAATTTATTGATGACAATTATGTCAGTCCTGACAGTGTAAAGATGGAGTTTCCAAAAAAAAAGAGAAATCTTATTTATATTTATATGGAATCAATGGAAATGACATATGCAGATAAAGCTGATGGTGGAGATTTTGACAGAAATGTGATCCCGGAACTTACACAAATGGCAAAACAAAATGAATGTTTTGCAGGGAAAAGCGGGAAATTAAATGGCGGAACTGCAGTAGAAGATACAACATGGACGGTGGCTGCTATGTTTGGCCAAACAACTGGGCTGCCGTTAAAAATACCTATGGGGCAGAATGAAATGGTATATGTTGATAAGTTCTTTCCGGGAGTCACATCACTTGGAGATATTCTTGAGGATGAAGGATATCACAATGTTATAATGATGGGATCGGATGCATCATTCGGCGGACGCAGAAAATATTTTACACAGCATGGGAATTATGAAATATGTGATTATCCATGGGCTAAAAATGAAAAACTTATTCCAAAAGATTATAAGGTCTGGTGGGGATATGAAGATCAGAAACTTTTTCAATATGCAGAAGATAAATTGAAAAAACTTTCAAAAAGTGATGAGCCGTTTAATCTCACACTTCTTACAGTTGATACACATTTTGAAGATGGACATTTGTGCCCACTTTGTCCAGATGATTTTGGTGATAACAGATATGCTAATATTATGCATTGTTCATCCAGACAGGTAATGTGGTTTGTTAACTGGATAAAGAGCCAAGATTTTTATGACAACACAACCATTATCATTTCCGGTGATCATCCGACAATGGATACAAATTTTTGTGATGATGTAGATGAAAATTATAAACGGAAGGTTTATACTTGTTATATCAATTCAGCAGTTAAACCGGATAATCCTGAGAGGACTCGTGATTTTACAACGTTGGATGATTTTCCGACTACACTTGCTGCACTTGGAGTCAAGATTCCTGGTAACCGTTTAGGCCTTGGGACGAATTTGTTTTCTTCAGAAGATACTCTTGCAGAAAAGGTAGGTACAGACAAAATAAGTGATGAAATTACCTATAAATCAGCTCTCATGAGACAACTCTATGATTAATAGGTTTATAATTATTTTATGTGACGAATTAAGGAGGATATCATGGAAAAAAAGAAATTAAATCAGGAAATAGGATTAACAACCTATCCTGGACGAGGAATTGTTATTGGAAAAACACCAGATGGAAAGAATGCAGTAATTGCATATTTCATAATGGGAAGATCTGAAAACAGCAGAAATCGTGTATTTGTACAGGATGGTGAAGGAATTCGTACACAAGCTTTCGATCCATCTAAGATGAAAGATCCATCTCTTATTATATATGCACCGGTAAGAGTTCGCGGTACAGATACAATTGTAACAAACGGTGATCAGACAGATACAGTTTATGATCTTATGAATAATGGAAAAACTTTTGAGGAATCTCTCAGAACACGTCAATTTGAACCGGATTCTCCGAATTTCACTCCACGAATTTCCGGTGTACTTCATTTGGTACAGTCCGCATATAGTTATGAGATATCAATTTTAAAAAGCAATCATGGTGATGCAGCATGCTGCAACAGATATACATTTTCATATGATGCACCAGCCAGTGGTGAAGGACATTTTATTCACACTTATATGCAGGATGGAAATCCACTTCCAAGTTTTGAGGGAGAACCAACGCTAGTTGATATTTCAACAGATGATATTGACGAATTTACAAATCTTGTCTGGAATTCTTTAAATGAAGATAATAAAGTTTCTCTGTTTACAAGGTTTATAGATATTGAAACAGGAAAGTATGAAACAAGAATAATAAATAAAAATCAGAAATAGAAAATTATGAAAAAAATAATTACAGATGTTTGAAAGGAAGAAAAAATGAAGGAATTTGCACTGAAATATGGATGTAACCCAAATCAAAAGCCGGCAAGAGTTTTTATGAAGGAAGGTGAGCTTCCCATTGAAACGTTATGCGGACGTCCCGGATTTATTAATCTTTTGGATGCTTTTAATGGCTGGCAGCTTGTCAGTGAATTAAAAAAGGCAACAGGACTTCCGGCTGCAACTTCATTTAAACATGTATCTCCAGCTGGAGCTGCAGTTGGACAGCCACTTACAGATATTGAAAAGAAAATATACTGGGTTGACGATATGGGTAATCTTTCACCTCTTGCCTCGGCATATGCAAGAGCAAGAGGTGCGGATCGTATGTCATCATTCGGTGATTTTATATCGCTCTCAGATGTTTGTGATGAGGATACCGCACGTCTTGTAAAGAGAGAAGTTTCTGATGGAATTATTGCACCGGGATATACAGACAAGGCACTTGAAATTCTCAAAGCTAAGAAAAAGGGAAATTATTGTGTTATTAAAATTGATCCCAATTATGTACCTGCTCCTGTTGAGACTAAGGATGTTTTTGGGGTGACTTTTGAACAGGGAAGAAATGAACTTAATATTGATGATAATTTCTTTAATAATATTGTAACCAATAATAAAGAGCTCACAAAGCAGGCTAAAATAGATCTGACAATTTCAATGATCACTTTGAAATATACTCAGTCAAATTCGGTATGT
>CALMUC010000306.1 GCA_937872845.1 uncultured Lachnospiraceae bacterium
TAGGAATAATTGCCAGAGTATGTAATTATCTTGCTGAAAATAATATTAATATTCAAGATATTACACAGACTGTTATGCAGGGATATTTCAATATGATGATGATTGTTGATGTTACGAAAGCATCTAAGTCTCATGATGAAATTTCGACAGAACTTACAGAGGTCGGAAAAGAAATGGGAGTCCAGATAAAGGCTCAAAAAGAAGAAATTTTTAATATGATGCATCGTATTTAATTAAAATAAATTTGCAGAGGAAAATTATGATATCTCTAGATGAAGTGTTAGAAACAAATGCAATGATAAGCCAGGAGAATCTGGATGTTCGTACCATCACAATGGGTATAAGCCTGCTTGATTGTATTGGAAGTGATTTAAAAGAAACATGTAATAACATTTATAATAAAATTACTACAAAAGCAAAGAATCTTGTAAAAGTCGGTGATGAAATTACAAAAATGTATGGCGTTCCTATTATACATAAAAGAATTTCGGTTACACCAATTGCACTTGTAGGTGGGTCTGTATGCAAGTCGTCTGCAGATTTTGTTGAAATTGCTAAAACTCTTGACCGGGCAGCTGGAACTGTTGGAGTTAATTTTCTTGGCGGTTATTCAGCTCTTGTTTCAAAAGGCATGACAGAAGCTGATAAAATGCTTATAGATTCAATTCCACACGCACTTTCAGAAACTGAACTTGTTTGTTCGTCAGTAAACTGTGGTTCAACAAAAACAGGTATAGATATGGACGCAGTTAAGATGATTGGTGAAAAAGTTCATGAAATGGCTGTTGTTACTAAAGATAGGGACTCAATAGCGTGTGCTAAATTTGTTGTATTTTGTAATGCACCTGATGATAATCCGTTTATGGCAGGAGCATTTCATGGAGTGACAGAAGGAGACTGTGTAATAAATGTAGGTGTAAGCGGACCAGGAGTGGTTAAGTCAGCGTTGGAAGTTGTGCGAGGACAATCGTTTGAAGTTTTATGTGAGACAATAAAGAAAACGGCATTTAAGATTACAAGAGTTGGACAGCTAGTGGCAAAAGAGGCGTCCAGAAGACTTAATGTTCCATTTGGAATTGTTGATCTTTCTTTGGCACCTACACCAGCAATTGGCGATTCTGTTGCAGATATTTTACATGAAATAGGAGTTGAATATGCAGGAGCTCCTGGAACTACAGCTGCGCTTGCTCTGTTAAATGATCAGGTAAAAAAGGGCGGTATTATGGCATCGTCATATGTAGGAGGGCTTTCGGGGGCTTTTATTCCTGTAAGCGAGGATCAAGGTATGATAAGTGCAGTAGATCATAATGCACTTACAATTGAAAAACTCGAAGCAATGACATGTGTATGTTCTGTTGGACTGGATATGATTGCAATACCTGGTGACACTCCGACTACAACTATTTCAGGAATTATAGCTGATGAAATGGCAATAGGGATGATAAATCAGAAAACAACTGCAGTCAGACTTATTCCTGTAATAGGTAAAGAAGTTGGAGACAGAATTGTATTGGGCGGACTTCTTGGCGAAGCTCCAATTATGAAAGTTAATTCATACGGCTGTGCTGATTTTGTGAATAGAGGAGGAAGAATTCCTGCACCAATTCATAGTTTTAAAAACTAATTAATAAATATATTTTTCAGTTACTGTCTCGGTGATGATATGAATTTAAATTACCGGGACAGATTTATTTGAACAAAGGTTTGAAAAGATGCTAATCATTAATATCTGAAAAGGGGGATAAAATTTGAAAGCAACACTTGTAATAACAACATATCAGAAAATCAAATTCTCCTTTTTACTGGAGGATGGAAAATTAGTAGAGGCACATCCGTTTCAGGATTCTTCAATTCTTGGAAATGTTTATACAGCATCTGTAATGAAAGTCATACCTTCGATTGATGCAGCATTTTTAGATGCAGGTACTGGTGATACATTGTATTATCCGATTGCTGAAAATGCTGAAAATGTTGCTTACAGCCGACACGGAAAAAAGAATCATCCTTGTGCGGGAGATTGTATGATAGTTCAAGTGTCAAGAGAAGCTATGAAAACAAAAAAAGCATCATGTACATCGGACATAATTTTGACTGGTGAATATGTTGTTGTAAATCGGACAGGAAAATTCGGAATTTCAAAAAAAATAAGTGAGTATGATGATCGAAAAAATTGGAAAGATAGTATTACGGCTCTTCCTGAATATAATAAATTTCATGAAAAATGGAATTCTGGGATTATTGTTCGTACAGCAGCAGCATTTGCCGATTATAAAAAAGTAATAGGGGAAACAATAAATTTATTATGTAAACAAAATGAAATCATAGAATCAGGTCTACATGAAGTTTCAAAAAAATGTCTTTATCAGAATATAGATAGTGAAAAAGGATTTCAGAAAATTGTACGTGATAATTTGGCAAAAAAGAAATATGAGAGCTTTGAGGTTGTCACAAATATTCAGGATGTATATCAGAACCTTGTAAATATGAAAAAACAGATTGGTTCAGAATTTTCACTTGAATTTACAAAATCAGATGATATCGATATCACATATAAAATAGGAAGTCAGATTGGTAAATTACTTCAAAGAAAAATTTATCTAAAATCTGGAGGATATCTGGTAGTCGACCAGACTGAAGCTCTTACTGCAATAGATGTTAATTCTGGAAAGTTTATCACTGGGAGTAGTACAGAAAAACATTATCAAAAAACAAATATTGAAGCCGCTGAAATGATAGCAAGATTGTTAAGACTTCGTAATATTTCCGGAATGATCTTGATTGATTTTATCAATATGAAAGATTTAGAAACAGTTCGTACAGTTACCACAAGGCTTAAGGAATGTATTTCGAATGATCCTGTAAGAACTATTTTTGTAGATATGACGGGACTTGGACTTGCTGAACTTACAAGACAAAAAATAGAAAAACCACTTTCGGAAATCTTGTTGACATAAATGTCACTGAGTGGTATAGTATCCAATAGTGCCGCTCGGTGAGGCTTAAAGTGTACCTTTGGGTACCGCCAAAATCGGCGAGTTTATTATTAATAGGAGGTTTTCCCATATGTATGCTGTTATTGCAACTGGAGGAAAGCAGTACAAGGTAGCTGAAGGAGATGTCATCCGCGTTGAAAAATTAAATGCAGAGGACGGATCAGAGGTA
>CALMUC010000307.1 GCA_937872845.1 uncultured Lachnospiraceae bacterium
CGGGTGGACAGGTTTTGGAATACCAATAGTTCAGAACGTTCTTATAATAGCATATGCTTTAGGTGAATCAATAATAGATGTTAATAGTTTAATGCAAGGAAAATCTGTTGTGATATATAAGACCCCGGATACATGGATGTTTAAGGAAGATAGTATTGGAAAAGATCTGAATGCTATTTCTGATTCTGCAATAAAGGCTACAGCAGATAAAGCAAAGGGAATTGTTAATGATGCAGAAACAGATGCTCAAAAAATTGTTGATGATTCAACTGAAAAAATTAATGATTTTGTGCAACAGAAGACGGATTCAATAGTAAGTTCTGCTTTGTCGGCAGTAACGTCAACAATAGAAAGTATAAGTACCCAATTGATTCCGGATGAGTCATTATCAAATGAAGAAATTGAAGCAGCGGTAGATACAGCATTTTCAAAAATGAAAACACAGCTGGAACAGCCCTCAGGAAGTGTAGTAGGGGAAATAGGAGCACAGGTCTATGCCTGTATTGAATCAAAGTATAAAAGTGAAATAGTGAGTTGTATAGAAAATAAAAAAGATATATTTAAAAAAAAGGAATTAATTTATCAAATAAATGGTGAAAAAGATACACTTGTGAATAAGGCTGTGTCAATTGTCAGTAAAACATGTGGAGATATTACAGGAAAAGCCAATGAAGCAATCAATGGTGCAATAAAATCCACAGGAGATGCTGCAAATATGGCAATAGATGAAACAGCGGCAGCAGCACAGAAAAGTATAAACGAAAGCATTGATAAGTTTACATCTAAAGTAGATGGAGAAGTAAATCCGGATGGAATTGCTGCAGCATCGAAAGGTGTATCGATAACAATGAATTATAAAGAGTATATGAAGCTGTTTATGTGTTTAAAGCTGTTGGAAAATGAAGATAGTGTCATAGAAAGAATTGGAAATGTTATTGAACTAAATTGTAGTGGTGACAAGTGCTGTGATGCTGCAAAAGGTTTTAAGCTTTCAGAAGGTCATGCAATGGTTAACGTAGAGGCAGATGTTACAGTTTCAACATGCTTCTTGAAGAGTATACCAACAGAATATGGCGGCGGGAGTGTCAGCGGGCTGGATGCAGATGGTGGATATACTTTTAAATATAAAGGTGCTTTAGGATATTAAATAATATACAGAAGTAATGATAAAAAGGAGAAAAAATGACTCGTAAAAAAAATAATATGGTAAAGAAAATATTATGTCTGGCAATGGCGGCATTACTCAGTATGTCGTGTGCCTGCGGTAAAACAGGAGATAATAAGACAGATGAACAAGTAACGAAAGATGAACAAGTAACGAAAGATGAACAAGTAACGAAAGATGAAAAGAACCTAGGTGCAATTATGTTGGTTACTCATTCAGGGGATGATTCAAAATTTGATTATTTTGCTGATTATGAAATGAATCTCCCATCATATTTCGGTTCAGATGGGTCGGTTTGTTATATAGATAATGTAAACGGTATGCCGGATAATGGTTCTACATGCATGACTATATGCTGTCCAGCATGTGAATTTAAGGATTATAAAACTGAAAATGATATAGCTCCAGATGTTCCAGTGAAAAAATTATCTAAGTTCAACGAAAATGATATAAAAACGGCTTTATCGGCTGATATATCAGTGGTAAGTAGTTATACTTTATATATAAAGAAAAATAAGGTGCTTGATCTTTCTCATAATAATGGTACAAGCATAGATGAAAAAATTGATCCTAATAGAATAACTATTAATTCAACAAAAAATATAAATAACAAATATTATAAGGCAATTGCTGTATCGTGGGAATTATCGGATTGTCCAACATATAAGATAAAATCAGGTGAGGAATTTTTTGACTTATCAGATGAAGATAAGGAAAAACGTAGAGAAAAAAAATCTGAAACAGTAGTTGCAGACACTATGATAATAGAAGACGCTAGAAGTGGACGTGGAGAACAATTTGAGTTTACTGTATATAAAGCAGAAAAGTACAAAGGTGAAGATTTAGATAAAATATTTAACGAATTAATAGAATCAATAGAAGTAGATGACTTAAATAATTGAGTTTACATTCTTTTGCCAATCAATTAACACAGGAGTTTTAGTATGGGGAAAAATAAAAAAATTAATTCTATGGAACATAGTGAATGTGGAGCGATTGCAGTAGAGGCAATTACGACATTGATGATTTTTATTTTATTCTTTTATATATTGCTGAGTATTATGAATGTAATAAGAACCCAAGCTATAGTACAGTCTGCAGCATGTGAAACGGCAAAAGAAATTTCTGCATATTCTTATTTGTTGGTGCGTCTTGGATATTTTGATGATAAAGATAAGGCTGATGAGGATGCAGCAGATACAAATAAGATAATAGACAATATGGGTTCACTGATAGAGGCGACAAATTCAGGAGAGGCTGTTGATACAGATAAGATTACAGAAACTGTTGATTTATTAAAGGGTACAGATATGCATGACTTGACTGCGACAATTGCAAGTGCGGGATTGTCGCAGGGAAGTAATGCAGCATTTTGTGGAATCATATCCCAAATGGCACCTAAATATTTGCCTGATAATGGAGACCCTGAATATCTGAAAAAACTTGGTATAAAAGATGGGAAACTTAATTACAATAATTCAGTTTACAGTCAGGGTAAAGGACAACCGATAACTGTTGTTATTACCTATGAAATTGATTATGCAGAGGTTCCTTTACTTGATATAGATTTTAAGTCAAATATAGTTGTCAGTGCAACGACAAGAATATGGGGTAACTGATGTGACATATATATATATTATATTAGCTGTTTCATGTTCATTAATTATATCGTATCTGTCCGATAAATATTATACAAAACGGTTTGATGAGAAAATTAAAAACATATATAGAATCTATATATGTTCTGCCGCTCTATGTGGGATGGTTGGTTTCTTATATTCAACAGATGCATATGGTTATGGAATAACTAAAGCAATTCGATATTTTGTTTTAATTGCAGCTTTGATAATGTTAGGGAAAATTGATAATTTAAAACTTATAATTCCTAATGGAATACTTATATTTCTGATTATAGTAAGAACAATTATTTTGGTGACTGATTTAATTGAGCATTCATCTTTTGCTTTTTTGATTTTGTCATCGGCAGGATTGGGAATTATATATGGCAGTATAGTATTCCTGATCGTAAGGCTGTTTGCAAAAAAAAGTATTGGAATGGGAGATATAAAGTTACTGGCTGTTGTCGGGTATTACCTGGGAAGTACATCAATAATACCGGCACTTGTTGTGTCTCTTATTATTGCCGCTGTATATAGTTTGATAATGTTGATAAGAAAGAAAATGACTTTGAAAGACACATTTTCATTTGCACCATATATAGCAGCAGGAACAATAATAATATTAACATTAGGGGTGTAGGCAGATCATGAAAAAAATATATCCGATATTGATCTTAATGTTTATTTTTCTTAGTTGGTATGTATGTGTAAATGGAATGATGTCTAATAAATCAAATTATAAAAAATACATAAAGAAGGCAGAAGAATGTGAGGATGGTGGATATTATAAAGATGCAATTAATAACTATCAGTATGCTTTAAAAATTGATTCAAAAGATAAGAAAATCGAAAAAAAAATTTGTATTAATTATTATAATTTGAATAATCATTCAGAGTTTATAAGCAGGGCTGAAAAGATAATTTCAGAAAATAAAGGAGATGCTGAATTATCAGAATTAATAACTAAAAGTTATATTCAGGATAATAAGATAGTTGATGCATTGGCTTCAATCAATGAGGGACTTTCCTATGATAGAAAAAATAAAGATTTAAATAAATTGTATGATCAGATAAAGGGCAAATATGAATCAGGCAGATCATCGTTTTCAGAAGCAGCTGAATTTGATGATATTGGGATGATAATTGATTTAAATGGAACATATGGAATATTGGATAATAAAGGAGAAAGTATTACAAAAAATAAAGGTTATAAAAAAATCTTTTCTTTGGGAAGCATAGGAACAGAAAAAGGTTTTACAGCTGAAACAGACAATGGGATTTATTATTATGATTTGGATGAATATAAAAGGTATACTCCAGATATTAAGTTAGTATATTTAGGAACATTTAATGATGGGAAAGCATTAATTTCTGATGGAAAAAAATGGGGATATATTGATGAAGATTTTAGTATTTTAAATTTGGAATATGAAGATGCAACAGCTTTTTATGATGGATATGCAGCTGTAAAAAAAAATGATAAATGGGCGATAATTGATTCCTCATTAAAAGAAGTTACAGATTATAAATATGACAACATAATTACTGATGATTATAAGATATGTTCAAGAGGAAAGGTTGTATTTGCAAAGGAAAATGGTAAATACAGTTTGATAAAAAGCATTAATGGAGAAACAATTTCGGGAGATTATGATAATGCAAAACCATTTTTAGGGAAAAATAATGGAGCAGCAGTTTCGAAAAATGGTAAATGGGGTTTAATAGGTAATGATGGTAAAGAAATACTGAAAATGAATTATGAGGAATTAGGATCTGAGAGTCAAGAATTAGTTCCTTATAAGGAAAAAGGTAAATGGGGATATTTAAGTAAAAATGGAGATGTGTTTATATCTCCTGAGTTTTCAGAAGTTAAGGCATTTAACAAAAATGGATTTGCTGCGGTAAAGAGTGAAAAAAGCTGGGAGTTAATACATCTATATTTGTTCGAAAAATAAACCATTTGGAGGATGATATGAAATTCTTATATGATAAACAAGGAATGGATATATTTCTGAGATGTAATCTTGAAAATGATGAGAATATAGACAAGGTTAGCTACGGTATGATTTCTAACAATATAATTGAAGGTGTTTTGCCGGTTGCAGTTTCAGAGATAGATTCAGAGAAGTTTCTAAGATATAACATTTCATCATATGTGAGTTTAAATAATATGTGGAAAAACGTTTTAGGAACAGATACTGTTTTAGACATTTTAATTAATATATGTAATGCTGTTATAGAAGCTGAAAAGTTCATGATTTCTGAAGATATGTTTATTTGGAATGAAAGTTATGTATTTTATAATTCATGTGAAGTAAAAGTTGGACTTGTCTGCCTGCCAATAAGAAGAAAACAATTTCAAGGAAATGAACGGGAACTTCTAAAGAATTTTGTGCTGAACGCAAGATTAAATGAAAATGAAATCAACAATTCTTCCATAAATGTAATAATGAACTATTTAAATAATAATGCATTAAATAATAATGATTTTCTTAAACTTCTAAGTGGTATAAAAAGCAGCAATATCGGAGTTGTAAATTCAAATTTAAATTGTGTAATGAATAACCAGCAAGAAAATAAACAATTCATAAATTACAAGGAAAATAATGCGGAAATCCCCAATAATCAGATTCAGGGAAGCTCTGTAAAAAGAGAGAAAAAAGGATTGTTTGGCGGACGTAAGGAAAAGAAAAATAAAATAAATAAGCAAAATATAAAAAATATACAGCAGATGAATCCTGCAAATGAAATTCAAAATAATATGAATTCGAGAGAAGGCATAAATAAAAATTCAAATTGCAACAATGCTATTAAAAATCCCAGAAACGAAAAGCCCGCAATCAATCTTGGGTTCGAAGTTCCAGGTATGAATAATAGCAGTGTGAACAACCAATATTCAGGGTTTCAAAATTCACCCGGGAATCAATCAAATCCAATAGGTGTTGATATCAATAATATCAACAAAAAATATGGTGAGATTTCAGACAGGAGTGCAGTTAATAGTGTTCCTGTAATGGCGCAGACAATTAATAATCTGATGAGTGTTCATAAGACAAATTTTGGAGAAACTACTACACTTATTTCTGATGAGTATATAAAAAGTAACATTCCCACAAATGACAGGAATATAAAATTCAGTGATATTGAAAATCATGATAATGTCAACACTGGTGATGTAAAATCAGCTTCAATGGTGCAAATCTATAAAAAAGACATTCCAATTTCAAAACCAGCAAATGCACCTGTATATGTAAATCAACCGGTTAATAATGCGGCACCTGAAGCGGTAAATGTACCACCTGTATATGTAAATCGGCTGGTTAATAATGTGGCACCTGAAGCGGTAAATGTACCATCTGTATATGTAAATCAACCGGTTAATAATGTAGCACATGAATCTGGTTATGGACAGAGTTTGTCTTCTGACACAAAGGAAGATGATATGACAACAACAGTTCTGACAAATCAAAACTTTAATGAAGATAAAAGAATTGAAGAAGTAGGCAGACCATATCTTAAGGATCAGAATACAGGTAAAAAGTATTGTATTAATAAGAATGTAACTGTAATAGGCAAGTCATCTGCAAAGTCAGATATTGTTCTAACTAATAATGCAATTAGCCGGGATCATGTACATTTATATAAATTTCAAAATAAAATATTGATTGAAGATCAGAAATCAACTAATAAGACATATATTAATGGTAAGAGTATAGAACCATTTAGATTGGTTGAGATTAAGAACGGTGATGAAATGAAACTTTCTAATGAAGTGTTTATATTTAATAAATAAATTCAAAAATATAAGAGTTATTTAAGTGTCTTATGTTTTGGGGGAGGAGGGGCATGAAAACATTAAAAAGTGAAAATGGAGTACTTATGCTTGAAGCTGCAATATATTATCCTATTGTAATACTTATAGTGGTATTAATATTGTGTATAGGTATGTTGAAATTGCAGCAGACAGTGTTGAATTTTGAAACAGATAAGGTATCAAGTTTAATGGCAAAAGTTGCTGCTTATGAAGGATATGACTGCTTTGATTATTCAGGAGATACTGCCGTTGATCTGGATAATTTGCCTGATAAAGATAAAGTAACAACATATTATAGTGAAGGTGGGGAAGATTTGTATAGATATTCGGTAGATAAAAGTGTAGAAACCAAGTTCGAGGGGTATTTGACAAATATGATTACCAATTATTCGTTCTTGAATTCAGCATTGATAGATAACCAGGATATCGAGGTAAAAGGTTATGGTGGACTTTTCCCATCTGCAGAAGTAAAGGTGAATTATTCAATTAAATTTCCGCATATGTTTAATTATCTTACAACTGATAAATATGGAAACGGTAGTGATGTATTTGATGGGGTAGAAATAGCATCATATTCTAAAAGTGTGGCTATTAATCCTGCAGAATATGTCAGAAATGTAAATTTGGCTTATGAGTTGACTACAACAATTTTAAAAAGATTTGGATTTGCAGATAGTTCAGTAGGAAAATTCATGGGAAAACTTAAACAGTTAAAAGATGAATTTATTTGAAAATGATTTTCCTCAAAACAATAATTAGTCATAGTAAAGAAAGGAGAAAAATTATTCGTTCCGAAAAGCTTATAAAGAAATGTGCATGTTTAGCGGTAGTGGAATCGCTTAGAATATTGTGTGCTTCAGGCAAAGCTGGAAATAATAAAACAGGTTAAAGAGCATGATATAGATTAACTGATATTTGGGTAAGGAATAAGTGATATATTGTATCTATGTAAAACGTTTTATAGGTGAAAGAATGGTAAAAAAACTATGGAAATAAAAAAAATAATAATTAAATGTGAAGTTATGATATGTAATGCAGCAATTAAAGCGGTATCTTTGGATGATATAACGTGCAGGGGTATTTTTTACCAGCCTGCAAGACCAATTAATTTACAAGAATTAAAAGAAAATGTAACCGCCAAAAAACATAATTAAGATTATTTTGTGAGAATATTTTGCCTGGAAATCTTCATATATTTAAGCGGACATTTTGCAGCTTTCAACATTTGTGAATTCTTAAACTGAATTCCATGTTGAAAGCTGTTTTTTCATATAAGCTGCAATATCAATACCGTAAATATCATTTAAAAGGCTGGATGTTATTATTTTGTCTGGTGCTCCGTCTGCTGCAATCTGTCCGTCTTTTAGAAAAATAATACGTGATGATATTGATTTTGCAAGTGAAAGATCATGAAAAACGCCGACAAAGGTATTGGCTGGACTGGAATTTTTCCAATTAAGAAGATATTGCATAAGTTCCTGCTGATATCTGATATCAAGGTGATTTACCGGTTCATCAAGAAGCAGAAACGGCGTATCTTGTGCAAGTGTACGGGCGAGCAGGACACGTTGAAGCTGACCGCCTGAGAGCTCAGAGAGAAAACGATCTTTTAAATCTGTAAGATTCAGTTCCTGCAGCAGAGAGCTTACTTTGATTTTGCTTTCAAGAGATTCTTTGCCGATCCGGTTTGTTTCGTGGATATAACGTCCAAGCTGAACTGTTTCTTCAACCGTATATTCAAAATATGAGCCTGAAAATTGCGGCATTATGGAAAAGAGTGAAGAAATGCTGCGTCGATTCATTTCTGAAAGCTCATTTGTTTTATGAACTGAATTATCAGAAGAATCCTGATGTATAAGAATACTGCCTTTATATGGAAGAAGTCCGCTGAGTACACGTATGAGTGTTGTTTTACCGGAACCGTTTGGACCAGCGATGGAGATACGTTCTCCGCCGGAAAATGTGCATGATATATTATTCAGGATTTTGGCTGATCTGTAACCGGCTGTTACATTTTTTAGTTCAATTTGATACATTTCAGATCCTCCACATTAAATAAGAGATAAAATCATTTTATATTCATAAGTCAACCATCCACCGCCTAAAGACAGTGAGCTTCCGCTGATAATTGAAATTTGTGCAATATAAAGATCAATTGTTTTTTGATTTGTGAAAATATATGTATGCAAAAAAAGGTGCACCAATCAGTGCAGTAACAGCACCAACCGGTATTTCCCGTGGGGCGAGAACAGTTCTTGAAATCAGGTCGGCTAATGCCATGAATGCTCCTCCATAGAAGAATGACATCCATAGAACAGTGCGGCTCGACGAGCCAAAGATTTTCCGGACTGCATGAGGTGCAACCAGATCAATGAAGCCTATAGTTCCTGTAAAACTCACCGAAATTCCTGTGAGAAGTGAGGCGAGAACAATTAAGAGTTTTTTTGTTTTATGGGTATCAACACCGATAGATGCAGCTTCTTCTTCGCCGAATGTAAGAGTATCAAGCTCTCTTGAAAAAAGAAAAAGAATAAATGTAATAATAAGTGTGGAAGGAAGAAGAATTGATACGTGAATCCAGTTTCTGGATGAAAATGATCCCATCATCCACAGATATAGCTGCTGAGCGTGCTTTGGTGACAGGGACATAGTAAGTGTAAGAATAGCACTAACGAAAAGAGAGACGACCATTCCCATGAGAACAATCGTCTGATTATGTATATTGTGGTCAAGATGAGATGAAAATGAAAGCACGGCTATTACAGTTATAATTCCGGCTGTAAATCCGGCAGCAGGAAGCAGTAAATAATTGAGCCAGGTTACTGAAATTCCGCTTATTATAATGATTCCTGCACCAAGAGAGGCACCGGAGGACACACCAAGTGTATATGAAGATGCAAGAGGGTTTTGTAAAACAGCCTGCATTACAGCTCCGCTTACAGATAGTGCACCGCCGACTATAAAAGCCGTCATAACTCTTGGAATGCGAATGTTCCAGAATATTGAATCTGTAAGTGCAGTTACATTTTGCGGAAGAGGTTTTCCAAAGATGTGTCTGATAATCACAGATACTGCTTCATATAAAGAAATATTGACGCTCCCGAAAAGAATACAGAACGTCAATATTAAAATGCTTATTATAATAGAAAGAATTATTTTAGGTTTCATGAATTTAAATAGTATTATTTGGCATCGGTAGATGTATTCTTGTTATTTGTTGAAAACGGATCATTAAAATCAGCATATGATTTGGGATAAATATCTTTAGCCATTTCAATCATTGCGCTGACAATGTGGTTGTTTGGCTGGTTGCTGGAATTTCCGTTTATCAGGAAAACTTTGTTGTTCTTTACGGCATTGACGGCTTTCCAGGAGGCTGAGGATTTGATTTGCTCTGCAGCATCAGACATATAATCAGCATTTGTAATGATGACATCAGGATTCATGGCTACTGCTTCTTCTTCTGAAATGCTTACCCAGCCTGATTGATTATGAGTGACATTTTCAGCACCAATAGCGGTAATCATTTCATCCTGAAAAGTTCCTGAACCTACAGAATAAACAGTAGGATCATCAGCAGAAGGTACATTAAGCATGAATAGAACGGTAAGGTGTGAAGTGCCGGATGAGGCTTTTTTTATCTTATTTATATCATCATTAAAAGTTTTGTTGAGAGAGGCGGCTTTTGATGATGTATCAGTACATGCACCTATAAAAGAAATATCTTTTTCGATATCTTTAAAAGATGTGCTGGAAGGAATATCTGCACAGCAGATACCTGCATCTATTGCTGATTGAAATGAGTTTTTACCGCCACCGCTGCTCATTCCGGAGGTAAATACGATATCGGGTGAAAGCTTTACGAGGGATTCATTGTCAGGGTTCATCATATCGAATTGAGGAATGCCTGATGGCAGCTGGTCTGCAAATACAGCAGAATTTGTGTCAATCGCAATTATTTTATCACTGAGTCCAAGGTCAATAAGAATCTGTGTTGTAGATGGTGCAAGAGAAATTATAGAATTTATCTTGGCAGGGACTTTAATGGATGCACCGCTCCGGTCGGAAACGGGATGACCATTTGCATCAGAAGCACTTGCGTCAGAAATGCTTGCAGAACCTGAAGTCTGATAAGAAGTGTCTGATGCTGTCTGAGAATCGGTAGCAGATTCATTCTCATTTATCTGCGTAGAAAGAGAGGTATTTGTACCTTTCTGTCCGCATCCAGACAGTACCGATAAAGATAAAGAGAGAATAATAATAGTAGCCAGTATTTTATTTTTCATAGGGATTCCTTCCTGTTGCAGTACCATTCAGATATATAAATATATCCAAGTTTATGTTTTAATGCCCATATATTATATGTGTCATAGATGAAAATTGCACCATATAAAAAATCAAGCACTCACAATAGAAAAAAACTATGACCGAATGTGAAAAATTTGTGAACAGACAACTTTGATTTAATCAATTATGATATAATTAAAATGTAAGATCGGA
>CALMUC010000308.1 GCA_937872845.1 uncultured Lachnospiraceae bacterium
GCAAAAACGGTAATGTTCCAAACAACCTTGTTCCTTCTTGCATGGTATTCGCTGATATCCACTCTTTTTCAGGCAATACAGTTAGATGTGTTTCTTTCCGATTGTAAATCATTCTTCAATGATTTAGCATCATTCATACAAACCTTTGTCGGATGGACGATTGATGCCGGGCATTCTGCGGCACAGATTAGTACAAAAATTCCAAATGCTTTTATAGCCGGAATGGTATATTGGTTATTGCTAATATTGATTGTAGGAATATGTATGGCAGGAACAGGGATGCTGGCGATACTGATAGAAATAAAGGTTATAGAATTATATAAGAAAAACTGTTGGGATGTTATTACTCTACTAATGATACTGACAAGTGTTGCTATTGTCATTTATTTTGGAGAATCAATCAAAAAAGTACTGTCAGTAAATCTTCTATTGCTTTTCGTACTTTCGCAGGGCGCATATGTTGGAATTAGATGTTATCTTAAAGTTTGGTTAGAAAAAAGACCATATTAGTATTTTCAACTTACTGTATAGACAGTAAAATTACTCCATACCAGCCTAGTGAAAATTTACTGTATGAAAAGAAGTATTACAGAGAAAAAAGGCTGTAAAAACAGGAACAGCCAGCCCGAAAGAATTTACGGACTGGCTGTATCAGCAGAGTAATGTAATTGTTGAGCTGACCGAGATATGAAAAACTTTCTATCGTCAATTTCGCATTATTGCAATAACAGATTGCTTCTTCCATGAATGAATAAGCAATATTGTCATCAAACTTTCAAGCATAAACATAGCAACAGCAAAAAGAGTAAAAGCAACAACCGGAAATACAAATCCCGTAGACATGCCTGCATTTTTCAAAAATATACCGATTGCATATCCGCCGGGGATTCCAACAACAGCAGTTATAAGCAATGCAATCAAAGTAGTAAAAAGACCTTCCATCATAAATGCTTGCTTCAACTGCTTATTTGTCATACCAATAGATTTTAGTGTGCCCATTTCCTGTTTCTGTGATAAAAGATTTGTCACAGTAAGATTGATTTGATTGATGACCGCAAATATCCACAAGATGGCTGCAATCGCATAAGCTAATGTAAAACCTGCACGATTGTCTGATTGGTGTTCTACAATAAAATCTTGAAGGGTTTGTAAGCGAACATCCCTATTGTCAGAAACGAGTAATTTGAGTTCTTGCTCGATTATCTCCTGATATTCAGCTTCTGCTTGTATTTCGATTGCGTATGTACAGTCATAACCTGCAAGTTCTTTGAGCATATTTTCCGGCATTCTGAAAATATAGCCACCCATTCCATCATTGCTGGAAGTGATTGCACCAATTTTGAATGCTTTTGTTATTGTTTTACCACTATGATTTTTGAAATTAAAGGTCACAGTATCCCCAATTTGAGGTTTCCAATGGTAAACATCATAAATACGTTCGGGATCACTTACAACTAATTCTGTATCATCAGTAATATTTCCAGACAAAACCGCTGCATTTAGCGACGCCAAATCCTTTTCATTATAGCCGAGCATCAAGGTGCTATCTGAAATATCATTGTCTGTTGAGAAATCAACTGGTACGGTAGCATAAGTAAATATATTGCTAACTCCCTCTATATCTCCAACACGCTTTACATAATCAGAAAAATATTCTTTCTGCAAGAGAGCATCCAAATTTTCACTTTCGTTTTCTAAATCAATGCTGATTTTGAAATCTCCGTACTTCATATCCCAATAACGAGCCATACTCTCGGCATTAAAAGAACTCTGATAACTTGCTGCAAGGAAAAATATAACTCCGCACAGTCCCAATGATAAAATGGTCAATAGAGATTTTTTTCTGTTTCTGGAAAAGCTGATTTTCGCTAAATATACAGGCGTAATACGATGTCTTTTGTGAGTGCGGTAATTTACAATTCCCACTGGATTTTTCAGGGCGGAAATTGGAGAAGTATTCGCTGCAATTTTTGCTGGTTTACGAACACTAATATAAACAAGCAGTATTCCAAAAAGGCATGCGCCACATAGAGAAACAATAAATGCAAATACTGACCAGCCTTTTGATTGCAGACAATAGCTGATGATCGTTCCCATGATACTACCAATTAAAATCCCCGGAACTGCAAGCATATAACCCTGTTTAAGAACTATTTTATAAATTTGCTTTTTACTTGCCCCTATTGTCCGAAGCTGTCCGAACTCAGCAACTTTTTGTCCAACCGAAATATAGAAAATGCTGTAAATTACAAGTGCGGCAGCTAAAAACAAAATGGCAGCAACTACACCATATACCGCATAATTACTGAAGGACAAAGTTGTATTTACATAATCATAGTAACTGCTGACTGTCCAATTATTCAGTCCAGTCTCCTCTGAAATTTGAGATAATATTTCTGTTGCTTCGTCTTTTGTAAGGGTATCTGCATTTTCAAGCCAAACATATCCATTAAGCAGGTTATTTCCACGTAATTCCCGGCATTTTTCAAGTGAAACAAAAACAGGATAAGCGGTAGAAGTTTTATCATGATAAATACCAACAATAGTATAATTCTTCAAAGTACCATCCAGATTCAACTGAACTATGGCGTTGATTTCCGGAGACTTATTTTCACTGGCAAAAAAGGCATCTGTAACAGCAATTTCACTTGCTTTCTCTGGATATTTTCCGTCAAAGGCAGGAATCAAACTAAGCATGTCATCATCATAATAAATCAGAGACAGTTCTTTAGAATTTTCTTTCACTGTTTTGATATTACAGGAAAGTCCTACACTTTTTACTTCTTCGTTTGCTAACAACTTTTCTTTACTGTCCTGCGTAATGTCAAAGAAAATCCCTTGATGTAATCCTTCGATTTCTTTCTGATTTTGATAAATGATATTTTGCACTGTGAGCAACGACATCATTATCATAGCAACGGCTACAATAATTGCCGAAAGGCAAAATAAGTTTTTCTTCTTATCAAAACGCACACTTTTTCGTGCTAATTTTTTAATTACTGCACTGGTATCATTTTCAAAAGGATAATTCATAATTCCCACCTCCTTTAGCCAACAATTTTACCATCTTCAATCCGTACAATGCGGTCTGCGAGTTGAGCGATCTCGTTGTTGTGAGTAATCATTACAATGGTCTGATTAAATTCTCCGCTGGTATGCTTCAAAAGCCCTAACACATCTGCACTGGTCTTGCTATCAAGATTTCCGGTCGGTTCATCAGCAAGGATAATCGCAGGCTTCGTAATTAAAGCTCGTGCAATCGCTACACGTTGCTGTTGACCGCCTGAAAGATTGTTCGGCATATTTTCCAGTTTATCTTCTAAAGCCAACATATACACAACTTCGTCCATAAATTTCTGGTCTACTGTATCGCCATCCAGTTCCACAGGCAGGACGATATTTTCATATACATTCAAAATCGGAACCAGATTATAATTTTGGAAGATAAATCCGATGTTACGACGGCGGAAAATTGTCAATTCATCATCATTCTTTTTTGCGAGTTCTTCTCCCCGTACAATCACGCTGCCGGAAGTGGGGGTATCAAGTCCTCCCATCATGTGAAGCAATGTAGACTTACCGCTGCCGGAAGTTCCAACTACGGCAACAAATTCTCCCTGTTCCACAGTAAAATTTACACCATTAAGGGCACGAGTAATATTTGGTTCTGTGCCGTAATACTTCTTTAAGTCGATTGTTTGTAAAATGCTCATATTCAAATGCTCCTTTCAAGGCTTTCTATCTGTTGATAAAGCCATTGTAAACCACAAATGTTACACAAATGTCCGAGATAGAAAAAATTTTTATCGAAAATCAGAGTGAAATGTTACAACGCTCGGACATTTCAAAAAAAGTGGTTATATCTTACCTTACAGGAAGCATAATAGAAAATTCTGAGCCTTGCCTCAGCTCTGAAACAACCTTGATATAGCCCCCTTGCCTTGTTACAATCTCACGAGCCAAATACAAACCTATTCCCACACCCTGTTGATCGTGTACTTCTTCCTCACGATAGAAGCGCCGGAAGATGGCAGCCTGATTGCTTTCTGAAATGCCCTTGCCGGTGTCGGTCACTTTGACCTCTACGTACATTTCCCACTGAACCACTGATACAGAAATCTTTCCACCTGACGGAGTGTATTTTACTGCATTGTCCAGCAGATTGAAAAGGGCTTCGCTTGTCCACTTGCTGTCATGGGAGATTATCAAATTTTCCGGGCAATCCACGGATACAGCAATTTCTTTTTTCTCTGCGGCATATACAATACTGCTCATGGCTTGTGCAAGCGTATGGAATAAGCTGCTGTCTTTCTTTTCTAATCGTATTGCTCCGGTTTCCAACCGGGACGTTTTAACCAGTGCTTGGAACAGAAAATCCAGTTTATCAGTCTGACTACGTATGCCTTGTAAAAAGTCCATCCGTTCTTCTTCTGAAACAGGCTTTGTTAAAAGTGTGTCCGTTACCATTTGCAAATTGCTGACAGGCGTTTTAACTTGATGTGAAATATCAGAAATCAGCATTTGAAGCTCCTGTCGTTCCATGTCTACCTTGTGCCGGTTTTTCTGCATAATCTCATACAACCGAATTAAGCGGTGGTTGATACGGGCAAAAAGAGTTTCACTATCATTTGACTTTTGTAATTCCTCGTTTCCATCAATCATGTTGTCCAGCGTCCGGCACAAATTAGAAGTAAAATGAGAAAGGCGTTTTCCAAAAATCAGCACCAATAGCCAAATCCAGAAAAACGCACAGAGTGTCAATGTTCCACCCACTATAAAAATTCGTATATCCTGCATTATACCGCCGAAA
This sequence comes from uncultured Lachnospiraceae bacterium, assembly GCA_937872845.1. Classification (GTDB taxonomy): domain Bacteria; phylum Bacillota; class Clostridia; order Lachnospirales; family Lachnospiraceae; genus Eubacterium_Q. The sequence continues at coordinate 4,811 of CALMUC010000308.1, forward strand.
ATACCGGTAATTACCAGCATAGAGAAAACCATGCCAGCACTAACCAGTCTACAAATTTTCTTAGCAGAAAGGTTATTCAGATTCATTTCTTTTCGCCTCCTGTCCATTGATACCCCATACCATAAACCGTTTTGATATATGTGTCGCCATCCGCTTCAATCTTACTGCGAATACGGCTGATAGAAGTAGTAAGGGTATGTTCATCTACATATTTTTCATCAACATCCCACAGTTTTTCTAAAAATTGTTGGCGAGTAAGTACCTGCTTCGGATTTTTAAGAAATAGGTTCAACATTTTATATTCCATCGCAGAAAGTGCTAATGGTTTCCCGTTCAAACTTGCAAATTGTTCCGAAAAATCCAGAAACAAGCTACCATCCTCGTAAATATCCTTAGCTGGTTTGTGATGCTCCAACATAGCGAACATGGCTTTGATTTTTCGCTGCAAAGCACTAATCGAAAAAGGTTTCGTGATATAATCCACTGCACCAGCTTCATATCCTCGTATCTGATCGCTTTCCTGATCGTTGGCAGTTAGAAATATAACTACTGTATCAGGATGCTCTGGCTTGATAAGACGGCATAGGTCATAACCATTTCCGTCTGGTAAATTTATATCCAGCAATACCAAATCAAAAATGTTTGTTTTTAATGATTCAGCGGCTGTCCTTGCATTCAGAACAGAAGTTATTGTGTAACCGTCCAATTCCAAATTATAAGTAAGCGTTTTATTCAAAAGATTATCGTCTTCGACAATTAAAATCTGCTTCATATTGTCACTTCCTTTTCTTTTTGCAGATAGTATAACAGGCAAATGTCCGAGAATTGTTACAAGGACAAATATATTTATCATTTTACAGCTTTTTTCTGTGTACTGCAATTTTATAAAAGAAAGGACAGCAGTGTCAAATTGCTGTCCTTTCTTTTATCATAGCTGGTAGTGTATAAGCGTGGGTTCATCATATCGGGTGTGGTATCTTTAACTACAGGAAACTCCCTACAACACTATCTCACTTCTTGCTTAATAAAGTTCTAATGAATCTTCTGCATCCACCCACATCTGTAAATTGCCATCAAGATATAATCTTGCATATTCCAAAGGCTCATCCACAGCCAATGAAGTAAGCGCACATTCTGATCCATATGTGGTTTTTAAATTTTTTTCAGCTTCCCAGCAATCAATGCGAAGCATATATCCGGCACTTGTGTAAACATCAATACTATCGTGATTTATGTTGTATTCTGCATAAATTG
>CALMUC010000309.1 GCA_937872845.1 uncultured Lachnospiraceae bacterium
GCGGCAATCTGGAGCGGATCGGAGAAGTTCCGACAGAACTTCTGGATCAGATCATGCATCCGGCTGTCGGCATGGACGGAGAAGGAATGCAGCCGTTCCGCTACCGGAATAAGGCGCAGTTCCCGATCGGAACAGATAAAGACGGCAGAGTGATCGCCGGGTTCTATGCCGGAAGAACACACAGCATTATCGAGAATACAGACTGCGCGCTTGGTGTGGAAGTCAACGAAGAGATCCTGAACTGTATTCTGGACTTCATGGAAGAATTCAAAATTCCGGCATACGATGAAGTGAAGCATAAAGGGCTGGTACGCCATGTGCTGCTCCGTTACGGATTCAAGACAGATGAAATCATGGTATGTCTGGTCATTAATGGAAAGACGATTCCGCACTGTCATGATCTGGTCGGACGGCTACGTCAGATTTCGGGTATGACAAGCATCACTCTCAGTACTAACACAGCGAAGACGAATGTGATCATGGGCGATACGATCCGCCTTCTGTGGGGACAGGAGTTCATCACAGACTATATCGGTGAGATCAAGTACCAGATATCTCCGCTGTCATTCTACCAGGTGAATCCGGTCCAGACAGAGAAATTATACGGACTGGCATTAGACTATGCAGGCCTGACCGGCAATGAGGCGGTGTGGGACCTGTACTGTGGAATCGGAACGATTTCCCTGTTCCTTGCAAAGAAAGCAAAGCAGGTATATGGCGTGGAGATCGTACCGCAGGCCATTGACGATGCGAAGAATAATGCAAAGATCAATGACATTACGAATGCGGAATTCTATGTAGGTAAGGCAGAAGAAGTCCTGCCGGAGTATTACAAAGAATATGAAAAGACACATAACGGAGAGACCGCACACGCAGATGTGATCGTGGTCGATCCGCCGAGAAAAGGCTGTGAGGAATCCCTGCTTCAGACGATCGTGGATATGCAGCCGGAGAAAGTTGTGTATGTAAGCTGCGACAGTGCGACACTTGCGCGGGATGTGAAGTTCTTAAGAGCGAATGGGTATGAGCTTAAGGATGTGACGCCTGTGGATCAGTTTCCGCATACGGTGCATGTGGAAGTCGTGTGTTGTCTACATCGGGTGAATTCGTAGAAGTCCTTAATTTCAGGCACTTTGCGAGGCATATGAGTTTCACACCAACAGGCAAACAGGGCAAGAAAAAGCAGATTATGAATGGCATCGAAGTGTCAGTAGTATTGCATCTGGTATGAGGAAATACATTCGGACAGAATTAACATTTTTTATTCAATAGCATAGAGAAAAGTCAAAAGGACGCTTGTTTTCAGAACTTCTGGAAGATGAGTGTCCTTTTCTTTTATCCCAAGGCAAAGGAGAAGATAAAAAATGGCAAGGAAGAAAGAAATTTGTGGTGGAAATCACGCCTTATTATTATGAACACGGCGTTTGCCTGGAAGACCATGATGGGACTTCTGCTCATCTTTATACAATCTTAATTTCAAAACAAACTTACTTACGCCCATTTAATACAAATAAAGATAGAATAAAGGAAATATAAAAATGAAATTAAGATTATGGGGATATAGTTATGCAACAGACAAACAGATCAAGACATCGACATATAACATCATTTCAAGTGATTAGTTTAGGGTTTTTATCCGTGATTCTCTTAGGCAGTCTGCTTTTGATGCTGCCGATTGCTACAAAAAGCGGTCAGTGTACCTCCTTTTTGGATGCTTTGTTTACCGCAACTTCTGCGGTTTGTGTGACGGGACTGGTTGTTAATGATACGGCAACCTACTGGTCTTTATTTGGCCAAGGAGTTATTTTACTGCTGATTCAAATCGGAGGTATGGGAATTATTACGATTGCTATTGCGATTGCTGTTGTTTCCGGACGCAAAATCGGGTTGATGCAGCGAAGTACCATGCAAGAGGCAATTTCGGCTCCAACGGTGGGTGGTATTGTGCGGAGAACGCAATTTATTATTCGGACTACTATTCTTATCGAAATCATTGGTGCGGTTCTTTTAGCCCCTGTTTTTTGCAGGGACTTTGGGTTTTGGAAAGGAATATGGTATTCATTGTTCCATTCTATTTCTGCTTTTTGCAATGCAGGATTTGATCTAATCGGTATAAGAACCCCTTTTTCCTCGTTGACCTCTTATTCTGTACAGCCGATTGTAAATCTTGTGATTATGATGCTGATTATTGCAGGAGGTATTGGATTCCTTACCTGGGAGGATATAAAGAATCATAAATGGCATTTTAAAAAATACCGGATGCAAAGCAAGGTGATTTTTATGGTAACAGGAATATTGATATTCTTACCGGCTCTTTACTTTTTTTATTTTGAGTTTTCAAATGTGCCTCTTACAGAAAGAGTATGGGTTTCTTTGTTTCAATCCGTTACGCCGAGAACAGCAGGATTCAATACGGCAGATTTGACTTTACTCAGTGAAGTTGGGCAAATGCTTATCATTATGCTGATGCTCATCGGTGGCTCGCCTGGTTCCACTGCAGGTGGTATGAAAACGACAACTCTTGCAGTTCTCGTTTCATCGGCATTATCTGTATTTAGAAAAAAGGAACACACCAATTTTTTCGGCAGACAAATTCCGGATGACACTATCAGAAATGCAGCTACAATTTTTTTGATGTATATCGTTTTATTCCTTGTCGGAGGAATGGTAATTAGCAGAACAGAAGATATTCCACTTATGACCGCTTTGTTTGAGACGGCGTCGGCAATCGGGACGGTAGGGTTATCGTTGGGAATAACTCCTGACCTGGGGCTTGTTTCCCATATAATCTTGATTTGCCTGATGTTTTTTGGCAGAGTGGGAGGATTGACCTTGATTTTTGCTACCATTTCTGAAAAAAAGCCTAACGGTTCAAAATATCCTCAGGAAAAAATTACAGTAGGTTAAGGAGAATAAAAAAATGAAATCAATATTACTTATCGGTCTGGGAAGATTCGGACGGCACATTGCTATGAAATTAGATGAATTGCATCATCATGTGATGGCGGTAGATAAAGAAGATACTCGAGTTGATGCTGTACTTCCCTTTGTAACTAACGCTCAGATTGGGGATGCGACTAATGAGGATTTTTTAAGTTCGCTTGGTGTTGGGAACTTTGATGTTTGTATTGTGGCTATCGGAGATAACTTTCAGAATTCATTGGAAGTAACGTCCCTTTTGAAGGAACTCGGTGCAAAAATGGTGGTGTCTCGTGCCGCTCGTGATGTTCATGCAAAATTTCTTTTACGAAACGGCGCAGATGAAATTGTTTATCCCGAAAGGCAGCTTGCCGATTGGGTTGCGATCCGTTATAGTGCTGATCATATTTTCGATTACATAGAACTAGATGAAGAACATGCAATCTTTGAAATATCTATACCGGGAGAATGGATAGGAAAAACAATCGGTCAGTTGGATATACGAAAAAAATATAATGTCAATATTATGGCGCTGAAAACAAATGATATTATGAATTTGAAAATAAGTTCCGATACGCAGTTGTTAAAGGGCAGTACCATGCTTGTTCTTGGGGAGATCG
>CALMUC010000310.1 GCA_937872845.1 uncultured Lachnospiraceae bacterium
AGAAATGATAGAAGATTGTATTACCAGACTTAGAGAAAGTGCACCGCTTGTACACAGCATTACTAATTATGTTACTGTTAATGATGTGGCAAATGTAATACTCGCCTGCGGCGCGAGTCCTGTTATGTCTGATGAACCACTTGACGTTTCTGATATAACATCAATTTGTCAGGGATTGAATATAAATATAGGCACATTAAATCAGCGAAGTGTTGAAGCTATGTTTTTATCAGGTCAGCGTGCCAATGAATTAGGGCATATTGTACTGCTTGATCCGGTTGGTGCCGGGGCAAGTTCCTATCGTACAGAGGTGGCACATAAACTTATGGACGAAATAAAATTTGATGTTGTACGTGGAAACATTTCCGAAATAAAAACACTAGCTGTCGGCAGCATGAATACTAAGGGAGTAGATGCAAATATAGCAGATACTGTAACAGAAAATAATCTTGATGAAATGGTTTCATTTGTAAAATCATATGCAAAAAAAGCTGATTGCATAATTGCAATAACAGGAGCTATTGATTTGGTTGCGGATAGTGACGTGTGTTATGTGATTCGCAATGGGCGGGCAGAGATGAGCAGAATAACCGGTACAGGCTGCCAGCTTTCAGGTATGATGACGGCATTTCTGGCGGCAAATCCTGACTGTAAGCTTGAAGCTGCTGCGGCTGCTGTCTGTGCTATGGGAATTGCCGGAGAAATAGGGCTTAGTAATATGAAAGATGGTGAAGGAAATTCCACATATAGAAATCGTATTATTGATGCGGTTTACAATATGGACAGCAATATTCTGAAATCAGGTGCAAAATATGAAATCATGTAAAAAAGATTTGCTTTTATATGCAGTAACTGACAGGCATTGGCTAAATGATTCAACCTTATATGAACAGGTTGAAAATGCTATTATTGGCGGTGCGACATGTATACAGCTTCGGGAAAAAGAAATGGATAATGATTCATTTTATAAGGAGGCTGTCGAAATAAAAAAATTATGTTCTTCTTATAAAGTGCCATTAATTATCGATGATAATGTCGAAATCGCCTGTAAGGCAGATGCAGACGGCATTCATGTGGGACAGAGTGATATGGAAGCTGGAAATGTACGTGCGATGATTGGAGAAGATAAAATATTAGGTGTATCAGCGCAGACGGTTGAACAGGCAGTTCTTGCAGAATCGCGCGGCGCGGATTATCTTGGAGTCGGAGCTGTATTTCCTACAAGTTCAAAGGCCGATGCGGATGATGTAAATATAGATACATTAAAAAGTATTTGCAAAGCTGTAAAAATACCGGTAATTGCGATAGGCGGAATCAGTAAAACTAATGTTATGGAACTTGCAGGAAGCGGTATATGCGGAATTGCTGTTATAAGTGCGATTTTTGCTGAAAAAGATATATGTAATGCAACAAAAGAATTAAAGGAATTGACATTGCAGATGGTCCATAAGTCCTGAAAAAATCTGATTGATAGTGGAGTGGTAAATGAGTAAATAAACGAAATACAGATTAATCTTTGCAAATATGTTAATGGGAATTTTTTACATGAATGATGAATTCTGAATTCGTTGAAATATATAAAATATACAGGAACCATTTTACAGAATAAAGTTATAGATGCAGTTTCAATTTTGAATATTGTGAATATAAAAAATGTACCATCTTCTAATGCGATATAAAGTAATCAGCAAATAGAGAATGGTACATTTTTAATTTATGAAAGTGTAAAAATGATTGCAATCAAATCCGAGTAAAGTTTTGTATGTATTATTCAAGATTTTATATTATTCAAGATTAAGATGTTTTTTCATGATTAAAGTAGTTACTATATAGAATATAATACAATAAATCAGTGAAAGCAGAACAAGAGGTAAGTAACAAGATAACCACAATGAGCTGACTGAAGATGAGCTATTTGTAAATTCTAGATCGGTATTATTAATGATACTGAAATTTCCCTGCATCAGCGTAAAAGTAAGAATTGAATTTATTATGCGTGTTACAATACTTAATCCAATATAAGTGAGTACAGAACCGAGGAGCTTGTGTCCTGACCAAAGTTGTCCTATGGATATTACAAAATAAAATTTAAGATAAGCTGTACACATAGATAAAATAAGTACAAAAATTATTGCAAGCGTCAGAACAAAAGTGTTTGTATTAAGAATAGAAGCAGTCTTACTATATATAGTGGAAAATTCCGAAAAAGCATCAGAGATATCTGAAAAAGCATGTTTGCTGTTGGCAAAGCTCAACGTAAATGTTGAGAATAAAATTACAATTGTACAAATTACAGTCCAGATAACAGAATTTATAAGCTTTGATGTTATAAGACTGCTCGACTTTACAGGCAGCGTGTGCATTAAGTAACCTTCATCACCATACATATTTCTATAGAAGTGTACTATGAGATAAGTCATCGTTACAATTCCGCCGGAGATAACAAGAATCACATATGTAAATATAAATAATTTTGAGAAGAGAGCTAAAAAATAATTTTGTCTGATAAAATCAAGATGCAGAGTTTGTACTGTAACAAAACCAATGATTGTTGTGAAAATAATAGCACCATATATTATGCATAATAATTTCCATATAGATTTAATATCGTGCCTAATGAGTTTACCTAACATGCGAATACCTCCCTGAAATATCCATCTATTGATTTACCGGTATTGCTTCTTATATTATCGGCTGTGTCGTGAAGCAGAAGATTTCCGTTTTTAATCATGATGGCTTCATCTAAAATGTTCTCTACATCACTTATTAAATGTGTTGACATGATTATTGTTGAGTCGTTGCTGTAATTGCTTAATATTGTGTTTAAAATATAATCTCTTGCAGCAGGATCTACACCGGCAATCGGTTCATCAAGGAGATACAGCTTTGCTTCCCGGCTCATTACCAGAATAAGTTGTACTTTTTCTTTGGTGCCTTTTGAAAGAGACTTCATACGTGCAGATGGATTGATTGAAAGCTTTTCAAGCATTTCCAAAGCCTTTTCTTTATTGAAGTCTTTATAAAATTCAGTAAAAACTTTTATCTGTTCATTAACTGTAAATGAATTTTCCAGATATGTGCGTTCTGGCAGATAAGAAACTACCGATTTGGTTTCTACTCCGGGAGCATGCCCATCGATTAAAAGTGATCCTGATGAAGGTATAAGCAGTCCGTTCATCATTTTAATCAGTGTAGTTTTTCCGCTTCCATTTGGTCCGAGAAGACCGATTATTCTGCCACTCTCAATAGTAAGGTTAAGATTAGAGACAGCAGTGTGGTGTGAATCGTAAGATTTTGTGAGGTTTTTGGTTTCGACCAGTATACTCATAGTTTTCCTTTCATGCATGTGTTCCAATGCTAAAAAATTGTTTGGACATATAACGGATTGTGAATTGCTCAATGACTTGTCGGCGGGTTTCTGATTTTGATATTTATGATTTATCAAATGTATCAGATACCAGTTTTAAAATGGAATCTTTGTTATAACCCAGAGTTTTCATCTTATTGCAGAAAGGCTGGGTTAATTCATTTGCAGAACAAATTCGGGCTTCATCTATAAGAGATGTATTTTCAGTAATGGTTCTTCCGTTAGTGCGCTGAGTTGCTATCAGACCGGTGCGTTCAAGTTCACTTAAAGCTTTTTGCATTGTGTTTGGGTTGACTCCAGCAGAAGTGGCAAGGTCACGTACACTTTCAAGCTTGCTTCCGGGGGCATAATGACCATTTATGATATCTTCAGTTATATGTTCAACAATCTGTAAATATATTGGACGGTCTGAATCCATATTCCATGCCATATTTTCTCCTTTCCGGATTATACAAAGATTATACTTAAAACTTTGAATATCCATTATAAATTTATGCATGTGATATATATATATTACAGCATGTTGTACTAATTACTTAATACAACAATACAATAATACATAACTTTGAGTATGTCAATAGATAAATTATTAATAAAAGTAAGTTGCAGTCAGAACGATTTATAAAATTTAAAAATTATTTCATTTTTAGATATTATTAATATAAAAAAGACTGAAATCGCATCAGCAATTTCAGTCTTGGAAGCAGCTATAATGTAATTATAATACTGGGAACATATATAGTTTCAATTGTGTTCGTTTTAACTGAATTTAATATTGGTTACTCTTAAGAATCACAGCAATAATTGTAATTATAACAGAAAGTATAGATAAAATAATAGTTGTAATAGCTTTTCCGCGCTTCTCTGTTTTTAAACCTCCGGCTGCAAAACAGATATTTAAAACATAAATTATTGCACCATAAGAAATTCCGAAAATTGCTAATATAACACCTGTTATAGAAAGCCAGAAACCAATTTCACAGTTCCTTTTTTTCTTTTCCAATTCAGGATCAGGGTATCCGTTAACAGGAGCCGATACAAATTGAGATTGATATGGCGCAGAGTCGTTCGAATAAGGAACAGTTTCGTTCTGGTAAGGAGCAGCACCATTTTGGTAAGGCGCGGCATCGTTCTGGTAAGGAGCAGCACCATTTTGGTAAGGCGCGGCATCGTTCTGGTAAG
>CALMUC010000311.1 GCA_937872845.1 uncultured Lachnospiraceae bacterium
TTTGTATAAATACCATTTTTCTTGATAGAACCACCGCCATAAATCAACTGAACGGTTTTTCCATATTTGGGAAGCTCCTCGTTCAAAGAACAAAGAGAATCCTCTCCAAAGTAAAGTTTTGTCGGATTTGAATACGAAAAATTTCCTAACATAATGTTTTTCCTCCTTAGTCCTGATAGATTTCCTTCGCCATGCGGAATGCTGCCCATGCTTTCGGCCAGCCAGCATAAAAGGCAGCGTGTGTCAAAATTTCTGCCATTTCTTCTTTTGTAACACCGTTCTTTTTTGCCTCTCCTATATGAAAGGCAAGAGAACTGTCCAGAACACCGCTTGCCATAAGTGCTGTTACTGTGACAATGCTTCTGTCTCTTGCAGGCAGCTTATCTTCTCGTGACCACACTTCTCCAAACAGCACGTCATCATTCAGTTCCGCAAATTTTGGTGCAAAATCACCCAGGGCATCTCTGCCCGCTGTTACCTTTTTCATGATCTGTCTCCTTATTTAAGCTTACTGTATTCTTCTTCCTTCACCGGCTCCATCCATTCATTAGAACTTCCTTCTGCCGGGACCTCCACCGCCAAATGAGAAAACCAGCTATCAGGAGCAGCTCCATGCCAATGCTTCACTTCCGGCGCAATATTGATGACATCACCAGGTTTCATCTCCTGAGCCGGTTTTCCCCACTCCTGATAATATCCACGTCCGGCAGTGCAGAGCAAAATCTGTCCGCCTTTGTGATGAATATGCCAGTTATTCCGGCATCCTGGCTCAAAAGTTACATTTGCAATTCCAACTCTTTCCGTTGTCAGCATGGACAGGTAACTCTGTCCAACAAAATATTGTGCATACGCATCATTTTTCTCACCCAATGGGAAGATCTGTTTAAAATCTTTTTCTGTCATGATTGATTCTCCCTTCAAGAATTAAAATAGCCTAAAATCTCTTGCATCCTTGCAACCTGATCCACATGGAACGGGCAGCGTTTGTTACAATGCCCACATCCAACTCACAGACTTTTTACCCATGCTTTCAATTCTTCCTGAGACAACAAGCCATTCAGCATTTTTCCTTTCATCAGGATAGCGCCAGGACAGCTCGGTGCAAGTTTTTCATTTGTGCTTCCCATGCCGCTGCCACCAGAAGTAGCAAAAGGAACGATGGTTTTGCCTGAGAAATCATAACTCTCCAAAAAAGTATTAATAATCGTTGGTGCAACATACCACCAGATAGGGAATCCAACAAACACCAGATCATACTGATCCATACATTCCAGCTTCCCGGCAATTTCAGGACGGAATATCGGATCACTCATCTCCACACTGCTGCGGCTTTTTTTATTTGTCCAGTCCAGATCGGCACTGCTATACGGTACCTTTGGCTTAATCTCATACAGGTCTGCGCCTGCCGCTTCCGAAAGTTTCCACGCTGCCTTTGCAGTCACGCCGCTTGCTGAAAAATAGGCTACCAAAATTTTCTTACTCATAGTAATTTCCTCCGTAAATTATGTTATTGAACTTATTATAAATGAATCTATATCACCTGAAATGTTTTCCATTTTCCGGACTTCTGCCTCCAGAAGAAAATGACCGCCCGAATGCTCCAGTCACAAACCATTGCAATAGCAATCCCGATCACGCCCATTTTCAAAACAATTCCCAAGAGCCATGATAAAAGCAGACGCACTGCTATTGTAGATATAACCGAAACATACATGGTAAATTTCACATCACCCGCTGCCCGCAGCCCATTACTAAGCGCACCGGAAAAGGGATATGCTGCTGCATTAAACACGTTATGGATTAAAACCAGCCAGATTACAAGCCGTTTGGTCTCCGGCTGCAAAGCATAAAATTTCATAAAGAATGGAGTCAGAAGAAAAATCAAAAGATTCCATGCCGATGAAATCAGCAATGTGATTCTTGTCAATCTCTTAAAATAATGCTCCGCAGCATCTGCATCCCCATTTCCCATACACTGTCCAATGACCGTTATAAATACGGGACCCATAGCGACTCCCGCCAGCGCAGCCAACGACCAGATACTTTGTGCAACACCATTTGCAGCAATCTGATATGTTCCAAAAAGTGCAACGATACCGCTTAATGCTACTTTGACTAACTGGAACACACCGTTTTCCATCCCATTTGGAATTGCGATTTTTAGAATTTGTTTCATGAAATCCACATTCCACCGAAAAATCCACTTGCAGCGATAGAACACTTCATTTTTTCTCTGAAAACAAAGTACTGTAATCATCACGGCTGAAAATGTCCGAGCGATCAGTGAAGGGTATGCAACACCTGCAACACCTGCACGCAAAACAAATACACCAATGAGATTTCCAATAACATTGATGATATTGGAAATTACCGACAAATACATGGTCACACTGGTTTTTCCAATACTGCGAAAAAGGGCGGCCCCGGCATTGTAAACCGCCAATGCCGGATAGGAATATGCAGAAATCCTAAGGTATGTAATACAGGAGCGCATCACAGAATCTTCCACCTTGCCAAACATCAGACGGAGCATTCTTTCATTTCCAAGCAGAACTATCACTGCGATCAATATGGAAAAAATCGTAGAGAATGATAGAAGCTGACTGGCGGATTCTCCAGCGTCATCATTTTTCTTTCTACCGATATATTGGCTGATCACAACCGCCCCTCCGGATGCCAATGCTGTAAACAGATAAATAAAAATAGTATTGAACTGATTTACCAGTGAAACACCGGATACTGCCGCTTCTCCTGCGTAGCTGACCACCAGTGTGTCCGCCATCCCTACAAGCATTATCAGCAGCTGCTCTAAAAACAGGGGAATAATCATAGCCATCAACTTCTCGTTTGAAAACAGAGTTGTTTGCTGATTCACGCCTTTTCCTCCTCTTATTGTTATTTTTTTGTTTTACAGATCATATAATCGATTGCATCAAGTGACTGCTGCTTTTCATGTACCTCATCAAGCAATTTGTACCGATATTTTCGCAACATCCTTATCTGCATTTCTTGATCTTCACATCCTGAAATTTTTGCGATTTCTTCTTTGCTTAATCCGGCGTTTATAAGGGAATCATAATCCGGTTTCATGAAATGGCACTCCCTCCTCAATAAAAAATATAGGTGCAGAAATTAAAGCTGTTTGCTTTATCTCTACACCTATATTATAATTTTCTAATTGAATTATATCAAATACTTAGTTTTTATGGCTTATCAATGCCTAAAAAGCATTGAATATGTTTGATGAATTTTGTGGTTGCTAAGCTAAACGGCTGACCACGTTTCCATGCTAATACACTTGTTGCTGTAAGTGGCGGATCAAGCGGTCTGAATGTAACCTTTGATTGATCCCAGAAGGGTACAGCCCCTTCAATCACCAATGAATATGCCAATCCTCCATTCACCATAATTGCGCTGTTCGTACTTAAATTGCTGGTAAAAACAATATTCAGTTTCTCATAGTAGTTGCCAAACCAACTTGCCAACTCACTCTGCACATTCATACGTCTTGGAAGAATCAAAGGCAGTACAGACAAATCTTTTGCGCTTACCGTTTCTTTCTTGGAGAGTGGATCATCCGATTTCATCAGAACCACCCATTTTTCCCTTATATTCAAGCGAATAAATTCATATTTTTCCATATCAATCGGCTCAAGAAGCAAACCAATATCCAGTAGTCCCTTATCCATTTGTTCCTTCACCAAATCTGCTGTGGCTGTAAAAATGTCAAAAGTAACACGGGGATATTTCTGACGAAAGGACTCAATTATTTTAGGAAGAAGTTGTACAGCAGCAATTTCTCCACACCCAATGGAAATTTTACCTTCCACCTGTTCCTCTTGCTCCACTAATTCTTTTTCTGTCTTATCTACAAGCTGCAAAATTTCTTCCGCACGACGGCGAAGAAGTATTCCTTCATTTGTCAATTTGATTTTCCGTGTCCCTCTATCAAACAGCTTTACACCAATATCTTCCTCCATCTGTGCAAGCTGACGTGAAAGTGTCGGCTGCGTGATATGTAAAACTTCTGAGGCTTTTGTGATACTTTCTTCCCTTACTACAGTCAGAAAATATCGAAGAACTCTAATTTCCACGAAAAATACCTCCCAAATTCATCATGCTTAATAAGTATATTTTAACGTATCTATACTCGAAAGGCAATAAAAAACATCTGCTCATCGTATGCTTACCGGTAATGTAATTTTATGTAAAACTTGATAAACCCCTATCATTTAATCGTTCTGTCTACATTGTAGAGCGGGGAAAATCGAAAAACAATGGACGGAGTACAAGTCCTTCCAAGAGGGATAAGAAAACTTCTGAATGGGTAAACAGTGCTAAAAAAGGTTCTGACATTGAAGCACAGCTCCATGTCAGAACCCATTTATTTCACAAATTATTTTTTGGGGTTGCGTCGCCCGGTGTTTTCCGAGCCACGCACTTCCTCATGGTAAAAGTAATTCACAATGACCGGGTGCCCAGGCTCTGCCCGGCCGTAGGGCAGCTCGTTGTCCACGAAGGGACAGCTGTTTTCTTTCGCCAGCCGTTCCGCTTGATCCTCCAAACCACGGAAGTAGCTTCTGTCCCTCTTGTTGTAGATAGCGTCGTACAGCGGAACCAAGTCAGGATGTTTTTTACGTATATAGTCAAGGATGTCTTTTTTGAATCCGCCTCGCAGGTTTAGATTTTCCAGCCATACCAGGTCGCATTGATTTCTGACCTGATGGAAGATAGCCTCAAAATCCGTGATACCGGGAAAAACCGGAGCGATAAAGCATACGGTGCGGATACCTGCGTCATAAACCTGCTTCATGGCATCCAGCCGCCGCTGGATGCTGACGGCATTGTCCATATCGTTTTTGAAATCCTCGTCCAGCGTATTGATCGACCAGGAAACCGTGACCTTTCCCAGTTCTTTCAGGAGGTCGATGTCACGGATTACCAAGTCTGACTTGGTACAGATGAGAATTTCTGCCTCACTGCCCCGGAGCTGTTCAAGAAGCTTTCGGGTGTTCTGAAACTGAGCCTCCTGGGGCAGATAGCCATCGGTCACAGAACCGATGACTACGCGCTGCCCTTTGTACTTTTGCGGATTTTTGATTGCCGGCC
>CALMUC010000312.1 GCA_937872845.1 uncultured Lachnospiraceae bacterium
CCAGCACAGATACCAACGCATCTGGCAGCGTTAAAATTTATAATATATATGCCTTTGATATAAGTGACACGAGTTTTTGCAAAAATTTAAGCTTTGGTTCTGACAATACGTATCTCATTATTACAGGCAGAAGCAAAGCCTCTTTAAAACGCACCAGTCAATTTATTGATTATATATATAGTAATTAATAATCATTTTCATGCATCAGAAATTCCTTTGTATGCCTATAACATTACAAAATAAAAGGACATTTCAATTGAAACATTTCCACAAAATCCGGTAAATATCTAATGGTTGTGGAATAGTACAATTGAAATGTCCTTTTTCAGTTTTATTTTTATAATTTTTACTCTTCTGTATTATCAAAATTCATTATCTGTCTCTTACGAGCAAGTTCATCATTTTCAAGATATTCATCATAAGTTGTCATCTTATCTATAAGTCCTGAATCTGTCAATTCCATAATTCTGTTTGCTGTTGTTTCTATAAACTGATGATCCTGACACGAAAACAGAACAACGCCTGAAAATTTAATCAATCCGTCATTCAATGACGAAATTGACTCCATATCCAGATGATTTGTCGGTTCATCCATTATCAGACAGTTCGAACCCATTATCATAAGTTTTGACAAAAGGCAGCGCACCTTTTCGCCTCCGGAAAGAACACGGACTTTTTTTATTCCATCCTCTCCTCTGAAAAGCATTCTTCCAAGGAATCCTCTTACATAAGTTGCATCTTTTTCTTCTGAAAATTGCGTAAGCCAGTCAACAATAACAAGATCATTATCAAAATCTTTTGTATTATCTTTTGGAAAATATCCCTGAGAAGTTGTAACTCCCCATTTATAAGTGCCCTCATCAGGTTCATCTTCTCCGGCAAGAATTTTAAATAATTCTGTCGTTGCTATCGTTTTAGGACCGACAAATGCGACCTTATCGGTTCTTCCGATTGTAAATGAAATATCATCAAGAAGTTTTACCCCATCTATTGTCTTCGAAAGATGAGATACCGTAAGAACTTCATTTCCTATTTCCCTGTTTGGTCTGAAGTCTATAAATGGATATTTCCGGCTTGAAGGTCTGATATCTTCAAGCTGAATTTTTTCAAGTGCTTTTTTACGTGATGTTGCCTGCTTAGACTTAGATGCATTTGCAGAGAATCTTGCAATAAATTCTTTCAGTTCCTTAATCTGCTCTTCTTTCTTTTTGTTTGCATCTTTTTTCTGTCTCATCATAAGCTGACTTGACTCATACCAGAAATCATAATTTCCCGCATAAATTGTTATTTTGCCATAATCAAGATCAGCAATATGTGTACAAACTTTATTAAGAAAATATCTGTCATGGCTGACAACTATAACAGTATTCTCAAAATTTATAAGAAACTCTTCCAGCCATCCTATAGCATCAAGATCAAGGTGGTTTGTCGGCTCATCTAAAAGCAGAACATCCGGATTTCCAAAAAGTGCCTGTGCAAGAAGAATCTTGACTTTCTTACTGCCATCAAGTTCTTTCATAATTTTATAATGATCTTCTGTTTCTATTCCAAGTCCATTAAGAAGAGATTCTGCATCTGCCTCTGCATTCCAGCCATCCATCTCGGCAAATTCAGCTTCAAGTTCTGAAGCTCTCACTCCATCTTCATCCGAAAAGTCTTCTTTTGCATAAATAGCATCCTTTTCCTGCCGGATCTGATAAAGTTTCTTATTTCCCATTATAACTGTATCTATTACAGAGTATTCATCGTACTTAAAGTGATCCTGTTCCAGAACTGAAAGTCTTTCATTTGGATCCATCTCAACATCTCCGGTTGTAGACTCAAGTTTTCCAGAAAGTATTTTTAAAAATGTAGATTTCCCTGCTCCATTTGCTCCTATAAGCCCATAGCAGTTTCCCGGGGAAAATACTATATTAACTTCCTCAAACAATGCTTTTTTACCAAAACGAAGTGAAATGTTATTTGCTCGAATCATTTTTATTCATCCTTTTTCATTTACATGACATTTTTTCAGTTCTATTCATCTGTACTTTCATCATCAAAATCAGGCAATTCATCTATCAATGTTTCAATCAGCCTTTTCTTACTGTAAATATCATATCCAAGAAGATATATAAATTGCATTTTATTTAAATATTCATCTTCCTCATGTGAAAATTTTTTATCGACAATCTGATGTGCTTTAATAACACTGGATTCAATATTAAAATACTGTGCTTTCTCCATATCAAATGTTGCTTCATATATTTTATATATATCCCTGTCATCATCTGTATGATTGACGAGAGGTTTAAGCAGTTTCCTTATATCATTTATAGATATAACATTTTTCAGATAAAAAATGTAAATCAAAAGTATCAGATGTTCTCTATTGTATTTTTTCTTATCCGGTGCCGGTAACAGATGATTCTTTGTATAATTATTTATCATCGTCTTTGTCAAAGTCTTGTCTTCATCATTCCTAAGATTGCTTTTCATATACTGATCCATAAATGTTGTAACCTGTTCCATATAAAGATCAATATCAGGAATATCCTCTGGCAAAATGTAATCAAGTTTCAGTTTTTTTCGAAGTTCTTTTTTTTCGTCCTGCTGTTTCTTATCCATCTTTTTCCCTGTCTCAACTCTTTTTTATTACATCAAGGCGTTCAAATGCCTTTTCCAAGCTTCCATTGCCATAATTCATAATACGATTGACCCGGCTTATAGTTGCTGTTGACGCTCCCGTTTCCTTTGCTATTTCAATATATGTTTTTTTCTGATAAAGCAAACGCGCAACTTCAAGTCTTTCTGCAAATGAAAGTACTTCATTCGTTGTACATATATCTTCAAAAAAAAGATACATCTCTTCTTTTGAATCCAGTGTCTCAATTGCATCAAAAAGATGATCCACTGTTTCCGTCCTTATTGTTTTTGCCAATTTCTACTCCCTTCTTTAATTATTTATAACTCCCATATATAACTTTCTGAATACCGGTTACGTATTCCTGCTGCCCGGTTTCACATTTACCAATTATCATACCCATTGTTCTGTCTGACATCTTATCATCTTTTGCTGTTTTTACCCACTATGCTTTAGGTTCTTTTCTTACCCATACAGATACAGCATCACGATTTACATAGAAATTCCCGCAGCCTTCGTCATCTATTTTAATATTATATTTGGCATTTCCCATTATATCCGAAAAATGAGCACCGGCAAACTTCCTTCCAATATACATTCTCTTCGTTCCGCCTGTTCCATCTGAAAGTACAACTGCAAGTCCTGAATCTTTATGTTCTGTATCTCCTTCTCTCGTCCATCCTATTACATTTGGATCGTCAATATAGTCATGCTGAACACCATATGCTTTCCGCTTGCGCAGTTTCATAATTTTATCAAGTATCACTTTATTAGAATGTATTTTATTATTTGGAATTCCTTTGTAATCTCCGTAGAAAACGCATGGATAACCTTCATTTCTGAGCAGAATAATCGAATATGCAAGAGGTTTAAACCACGCTTCTACAAATGATTCCAGGGCCTGACCCGGCTGTGTATCATGATTATCAACAAATGTAACAGCTTTAACAGGATTTTCTTTCATCAATGTGTTATCAAATATATGCCTCAAATCATATGCACCATGTGCCTTTGCACAGTCATAAAAATTGTAATGAAGCGGTACATCAAACAATGAAGCCTCTGATTTTATATCATTCAGATATTGGTTTAAGTGATTCACATCTCTATGCCAATATTCTCCAACTGTAAAGAGTTCGCGTCCTGTAATTTTTCTTACCTTATATAAAAAATCCCGATAAAATGATGACGGTATATGTTTAACTGCATCCAGCCGGAATCCATCACAATCCGTTTCCTGTACATACCAGACTCCCCATTTTACAAGCTCATCAAACACCTCAACATTATTAAAATCTATATCAGCACCCATAAGATAGTCATAATTGCCATTCTCAGATGTGTCTACACCATTATTCCATTCTTTTCCTGCAAATTTATAAAGGGCATTTTTGAGATTATCCTGATCCCAGTCTATTCCGTCAAAATGTGTCCAATTCCATGTGAAGTCAGAATACTTGCCCTTTCTTCCAGGAAAATTGAATTTTGTCCATGCCCCGATTGTCTTGCCTTCACCAACCATCTGATAGCGGTTTGCCTGATTGAATTCCTGAGCATTAACTTCTTCAACTGCATCAGCTCCCATTTTATGATTCAATACAACGTCTGCATAAACATTTATGCCA
Source organism: uncultured Lachnospiraceae bacterium (assembly GCA_937872845.1). Classification (GTDB taxonomy): domain Bacteria; phylum Bacillota; class Clostridia; order Lachnospirales; family Lachnospiraceae; genus Eubacterium_Q. Next base: position 4,249 of record CALMUC010000312.1, read on the forward strand.
TTTTCATGAAGTGCTTTTATAGCAGCCAGATATTCTTTCTTTGTTCCGTACTTTGTACGAACAGTACCCTTCTGATTAAATTCACCCAAATCATATAAATCATAAACGCCGTATCCAACGTCTTCTATTCCACCCGCACATTTATAAGCTGGCGGAAGCCATACACTGGTGACTCCGTTTTTCGCAAGACCGGCTGCATCAATAGCTGTCTTTTTCCACAACTCACAGTCATCTTTTAGATACCATTCAAAATACTGCATCATAAGTCCATTATCTGTCATAGAAATACCCTCCATATTTCTAACATAATCTGTGCAATTATATCAAAGAAAATGTGTTGATTCAACAATCGTTATCTTTCAAATGTCGCATAAAGTATCGCATTTTACAATAACGCGTGCTATAATCCTTATTTAAAAGTAATATATAACTGATATATGATGAGTAATATTCAGGAGGTATCATGATTCAGTTTGGTTCAAATCCACTAATTATGAAAAAAATCCATCTATTTGGAAAAGATATTCTATTTTCAGAAAAATATAAAAATGAGCACTTTTATATGCAGCACGGATCAACATCAACATATACACATTCACTTGCTGTAACATATGTGAGTATAATACTTGCAGAAAAGCTTGGGATATCTATTGACATGCGGAGTCTCATACGAGGTGCTCTCTTACATGATTATTTTTTGTATGACTGGCATATACGTGACAGGCATCATTGGTTTCACGGATATACCCATGCTGCCAGAGCTCTTGAAAATGCAAAGCGGGATTTTATCATAAATCATATTGAAAATGAAATCATACGGACTCATATGTTCCCTTTGAATCTGACTAAATTTCCAACATGCAGAGAAGCATTCATAGTTTCGCTTGCAGATAAAATATGTGCTGGATGCGAAACAATCAGAATTGCGTCTTACACCGAAAATATGATTAAGGGAATTCCATCAAATAAAGATATTATTTAATCTATATATATTACAAAATATTTTATGAGGTAATCATTATGTCTTTTTTCAGTTCAGGCGAAGCCGCCCGCGAAATACACAGCCTTTCACATCTATGTGTCAGCAATAATCATATTTCTCCGGAACTCTATGATACCTACCATGTCAAAAGAGGTCTGCGTGAAGAAAACGGAAAAGGTGTCCTTACAGGGCTTACTGAAATTTCCACAGTAGATGGTTCAAAAGAGTCAGATGGTACAATTATTCCAATTGAAGGAATGCTCAGATACCGAGGAATCAGTATTGAAGATTTAGTAAACGGATTCACACAGGACAACCGCTATGGTTTTGAAGAAACCATCTATTTGCTGCTTTTTGGTACTCTTCCAGCCGAGGATGACCTGGAACATTTCAAACACCTTATTGCCTATAACAGAAAACTTCCTGATGATTTTATTGAAGACGTTATTTTGAAATCACCAAATAAAGATATTATGAACGCCACGGCTCAGGCCGTTCTTGCTCTTAATGCATATGATAAACATTCAGATGACTTATCAATTCCAAATGTATTAAGACAAAGCATAAGTCTCATTTCAAGTCTTCCAATAATTGCAGTATATTCATATCTTTCATATCGTCACTATATAATGGGGCATGGACTTTACCTTCACAATCCAAAGCCTGAGCTTTCAACATCTCAGAATATTCTCAGAATGCTGCGTCAGGATAAACATGATTTTACTGATGAAGAAGCTCATCTGCTTGATATTGCTCTAGTTCTTCATGCAGAACATGGCGGAGGCAACAATTCAACATTCACCACTCATGTAGTAACTTCTTCAGGAACTGATACATATTCATCTGTAGCTGCATCTCTTTGTTCTCTCAAAGGTATCAAACATGGCGGGGCAAACATTAAAGTCCGCAAAATGTTTGACAATATAAAATCAAATGTCAGTGATTGGAATGACGATGAAGAAATAGCAGCCTACCTGCAGAAAATACTCAGGCGTGAAGCATTTGATAATACAGGTCTTGTATATGGAATCGGTCATGCTGTTTATACTCTTTCAGACCCGCGTGCCGAGATTCTGAAAAAATATGCCATGCAGCTTGCCAGACAGAAAGGCAGGCAGGATGAAGCCCATTTATATGATGCTGTTGCACGTATCACTCCAAAACTCATGACCAGTGAACGCAAAATGTATAAGCCTGTATGTCCTAATATAGATTTCTACAGCGGATTTGCATATAATATGCTTAATATTCCTGATGAGCTGTTCACACCACTGTTTGCAATTGCACGTATTGCAGGATGGAGTGCACACCGTATAGAAGAACTGACATGTACAAATAAAATAATCAGACCGGCATATAAATCTGTTGCAGAAAATGCTGATTATACATCATTAAAAGATCGTAACAGTGAAAAAAGCACCAACTGATTCAAATAAACCAGAAAGAGGGCTCTCTGAATTTTTCAGCAGTGCCCTCTTTCTTCTTTCTTATATTTTATATTACTGAAATTTAAACTTTGTAAACATACATTTTCAAAAAAATCAATCTATAGGAATAAGCTTTCTTCTCTCACCTTCCACAGCCGGTGCTCTTTTCACAATTATAATTGAAAGAACACCATTTTTTTGCTGGGCAGATATATCTTCATGTCTGACTTCTTCTCCAACATAGAATGTCCTTTTCATTTCACCGGTTTTTCTTTCTTTTAAAATATAATGCGTGTTTTCCGATAAATCTGTCAATTCTTCATTTCTGACAGCAATTATTGTAAGATATCCCTTTTCAAGCTGAGCTTGAATATTTTCGCGATTATATCCCGGCAATTCAATTTCTATAAGAATCTGTCCCTTTTTTTCCTGAATATTTGTTCTCATAATATTTGTATCGAAATCAACACTTTGTATCATAATATATATCTCCTTTCAATATATCAGCTTCTGCTGTCAATAACCTGAAATATATAAAATTTAAGATAATATGATTCATCATCATTCCATAAAATCGGATGGTCCGGTGCCTGTGTCTTAAATTCAATCTGCCGAAGTTCCTTATGCGCACTTCTTGCTGAGTCTGCAATCACCTTTGCAAAACTTTCCTGATCCATAAAATGTGAACATGAACACGTTGCAAAGTAGCCACCGTTTTTTACAAGTTTCATCCCACATGTATTAATCTCGCGATATCCTCTTGCTGCTTTTTTTATTGTATCTCTTGATTTTGTAAATGCCGGCGGATCAAGAATAACAACGTCAAACTCTTTTCTTTCATTAACAAGTTTCGGAAGAAGTTCTAAAACATCTGCAGTTTCAAATTTTACGCGATCTGACAGTTCATTAAGTTCCGCATTTTCACGTGCCTGCGCAACTGCAAGTTCCGACACGTCATACCCTGTAACTGACAAAGCTCCGCCAAGTGCCGCATTAAGTGCAAATGAACCTGTATGTGTAAAACAGTCAATAACAGTCTTACCTTTGCAGATTTTTTGAATCGAAAGCCTGTTCATTTTCTGATCAAGGAAAAAGCCTGTCTTTTGTCCATTTTCCACATCAACATAATATTTTACACCATTTTCACTTATCTTGACTTTTGTATTAAATTCCTGACCAATAAAACCTTTTTGCTGAGGCATTCCTTCTTTTAAACGCACTTTTGCATCGCTGCGTTCATATATTCCGCGTATTTTAATTCCGTCATCCGCCATAAATCCGACAAGATCTTCAATTATTTCCTGCTTGAATTTATCAATTCCAAGTGCAAGCGACTCCACAACAAGTACATCTTCATATTTATCAATAACAATTCCCGGAAGATAATCTGCCTCGCCAAAAATGACACGACATGATGAGATATCTATAACATCTTTTCTGTAATCCCATGTTGCTTTAACCCTGTTCTTTATAAAATCAGAAGTGATTTCCTGTTCAGGATTACGTGTCATCATACGAATTCTTATTTTTGAGCTTATATTTATGAATCCACGACCCATAGGATATCCATCAAAATCATGAACACTTACTATTTCGCCATTTTCAAATGTGCCATCGATTTTTTCCACTTCATTATCAAATATCCATGCACCGCCACGCTTGATTGTCCGGCCTTCACCCTTTTTTATTGTTACTACCGCTTCACTCATTTTATAAGTTATTCTCCAATGTTATACGGATTGCTTTAATAAAATCCTCCGTATTAAGTTTCACAGCATTAGGAAGACTTGTTATCTGAACAAGGTCTCCTGTCATCTGTCCATTTTCAATTGTTTCAAGAGTTGCCTTTTCCAGTTTATCTGCAAATACACATAATTCCTGTATCTTGTCAAGTTCACCACGTTTTCTGAGGGCGCCAGTCCATGCAAATATTGTTGCAACTGGATTAGTTGATGTAACTTCTCCTTTTAAATATTTATAGTAATGGCGCTGAACAGTTCCATGTGCTGCTTCGTATTCCCAATATCCATTTGGTGAAACAAGTACAGATGTCATCATTGCAAGTGAACCAAATGCTGATGAAAGCATATCACTCATTACATCGCCATCGTAGTTCTTACATGCCCAGATAAAACCTCCTTCAGACTTCATCACTCGTGCAACTGCATCATCTATCAGTGTATAGAAATAAGTGATTCCTGAAGCTTCAAATTTCTCTTTATATTCTGAATCATATAAATCCTGAAAAATATCTTTAAAAGTATGATCATATTTTTTTGAAATAGTATCCTTTGTTGCAAACCAAAGATCCTGTTTTGTTTCAAGTGCAAATTCAAAACAACTCTTTGCAAAACTTGTTATAGAACCATTTAAATTGTGCATTCCCTGTACAACGCCGGCTTCCTTAAATTCATGAACAAGAACCGACTGGACATTTCCATCCTCTGCTGTATAAACAAGTTCAACTTTTCCAGGTCCAGGTATTTTCATTTCACTTGATTTATAGACATCACCATAAGCATGTCTTGCAATAGTTATTGGTTTCTTCCAGTTTTTTACAACCGGTTCAATCCCTTTGACCTGTATCGGAGCTCGAAAAACTGTTCCATCAAGAATTGCACGAATGGTTCCGTTTGGGCTCTTATACATCTCATCCAGATTATATTCTTTAACACGTGCGGCATTTGGTGTGATTGTTGCACATTTAACAGCTACCTTATATTTTTTTGTAGCTTCTGATGCATCACGGGTTACCTCATCATGTGTCTCATTTCTATGGACAAGTCCAAGATCATAATATTCTGTCTTCAGATCAATGAATGGCGTCAAAAGCTCATCTTTTATGAGCTTCCAAATTATTCTCGTCATTTCATCACCATCCATTTCTACTAATGGTGTTTTCATTTTAATTTGTTCCATCTGGTATTTCCTCCATGTTGTTTTTTTATAATTATAATTATTTCTCAGCACCTATCGAATCAAGATACCGGGTAATAACTGTTGTAACTCCATATTCAGAAAGTGGCGGTGCTATATATTTAGCTGCTTCTTTTACTTCATCTCTTGCACTTCCAATTGCATAGCTTTCATCCGCTGCAGCCAGAAGTCCGATATCATTAAGATTATCTCCAAATGCCATAGTCTCATGCTGTGAAATTCCGAGGATTTCCTGTAATTTTCTGACCTTTGCTCCCTTGTCGGCTTCAGGGCTCATTACTTCAGTCCACATTGTTCCGGCTGACTGAATCTGAAATTTGTTTCCCCACTTTGGTCTGAAATCTTTATTTACCAACGCTTCACAATCTCCATCATAATAAATGGAAATTTTCACTATGTCCTCATATCTGTCCAGATTTGTCTCAAAGTCTCCAATTACTTTAATATTAAAATGATAAGAATCTCTCATCCAATAGAACATCTTGCCTTCATCTTCACAATATGCTGCATCTTTTGCGCAAAGCATTATATCACTTCCCGGAAGATCTTTTGCATCTTTTATCATTTCAAAAAGAGATCTGCGGTTCAATTCTGTAATATCATATATTTTTTTCTGATCTCTTAAAATTGTACCATTATCCGTTATATAATAAATCTGATCTGCTACAGGTGCAAAAAGTTTTGCCATGCTGTAATATTGTCTTCCGCTTGCCCCGGCAAATATTATATTATTTTTTCTGCACCTTTTTATTACATTTATCATTTGCGGATCTATTTTCATAGTTCCATCCGGAACCAATGTTCCGTCTATATCACTAGCTATAAGTTTTATCATTTTTTTTACCTGTCTGATATTTTACAAATTATGACACAGAGGGTATTATAACATAAGATAAACGCTTATGAAATAATTGAGGATAATCATGATTACATATAATGTCAACAGAAAATCGCGTTCCCGCATAACTTTCCGTATCATTGGAATTTCATTTTCAATTGTAGGAATCACACAAATTTTTCTTTTTTTCATGAACCATGGAAAAAATCATTTATTCGGAACATTTTTGTGTTTTATAATTCTATGCTATGGCATTTATCTCTTTATGCATTCCTTTGCCGCTGATTTTTACAACATATCATATGAATTTAATGATGACAATTTCATCATTCATGAAAATAAAAAAACACGAACTTTCCGATATGAGGAAATAACAGGATTTGACCATATTATTCCTGAAAATGAGTATGTTTACAGTATAATTCATCTTACTGTGCAAAAGCACGATTATATCATCCCGTTTTCTTACAAAAAAGATATATGTGATAAAATTTATGCATATATTAATGAACGTATAACTACAAAAACTTTGGAGTCTGATAAAATTCATGAATGAAGAATGCCTGAAATGCCTTATATCAAATGGAACAATTGATAATCTGATTTATAAAGAAAAGACCACATCAACAAATGATATAGAAAAAGAAATTGCAGCAAAAGGTTTTACCGGAAAATCTCTTGCCGTTACAGAAATCCAGACAAACGGAAGAGGTCGCAATGGCCGGCATTGGGAATCGCCCGAAGGGTCAGGCATATGGATGTCTCTTCTCACAACTCCGCAAAAAAATGATCTCTGTTTTTCATCAGTCACATTACTTTCTGCACTTGCCATAACACGTGCCATAAATGCCCAATATTCCGAGATGCTTATTGCAAATTCTGAAGTTTTAAAAAATTTACATTCAAATGATTTTTCTGCTCAAATAAAATGGCCAAATGATGTTATCATTAACAAGAAAAAAATATCAGGAATCCTTACAGAAATGATATCTACAGGTTCATCAGCACCTGATTCCAACCATATCATTGCCGGAATCGGTATAAATGTTAATACAGTTTCATTTCCGTCAGAAATTTCAGATAAAGCAACTTCTCTTTTTCTTGAAACAGGTATGCTTTGGAATCGTGAATCTCTGATTATAAAAGTAATAGAAAATCTCGTGAATGCCGAAGAAATTTTTGAAAAAGAAGGAAGTCTGGCTCCTTTTGTAAATGAATATAACAGTCTTCTCATCAATAAAGATAAAGAAGTCATACTGTCATCTGAAAACATTGTTTTCCCTGATAATCCTTATATTGCCCGTGGTATTGATAATGATGGTTCACTTGTAGTTGAAGACTCATCAAAAAATCTTCACAGCATCTCCTGTGGCGAGATATCAGTTCGCGGTGTTTTAGGGTATGTATAAAGTTCCCTGAAATCATATTTTATTTATTGCAAAAATAAAAAGTCTACATTCGAGGATTGTGTGCCGACTGTGACAATAAGCTGTACCAAGTCCGTGGTAAAGATTTGGAGTATAATAAGGAATATTTCGTGTATGTTGCCTCCCGCAAAATCAAAGGCGATGCCGTTCCCATTAAATCAGAAATACAGTGGTGGAGCTACTTCTGTTGAAGACTTTACGATGACAATGTATAAGGCACAATCAATTACAAGCGTTTCATTAAAATGTTGGCTGCATATGAATCAGTACGGTTGCACTTTCAGAAAAGCACAAAAAAACGGCACAGCCGATATTCACGACTATGCCGCATTTTCAAGAGAAACAAATTCCTTAGTGAAGCCACACTTGAATGCCTTTTTGTAAATGAAATATTATTAATTCTTATATATTATATCATGCCTTGCCGGTCCATTGGAAACCATATCAACTGGGAATCCTATTTCATCTTCAATAAATTCTATATATTTCCGGCAATTTTCAGGAAGATCTTCATATTTCTTTATACCGCGAACATCCGATTTCCATCCCGGAAGAATCTTATAAACAGGTTTAGCTTTCTTAAGTTTTGTAGTTACCGGGAAATCTTTTGTGATTTCACCATCAATATCATATCCCACACATACAGGAATCTCATCCAGATAACCAAGAACATCAAGAACAGTAAGTGCTACTGATGTTGCTCCCTGTAAACGGCATCCATATCTTGATGCAACACAGTCATACCATCCCATTCTTCTTGGGCGTCCTGTTGTTGCTCCAAATTCTCCTCCGTCTCCACCGCGGCGGCGAAGTGTATCTGCTTCTTCTCCAAAAATTTCAGAAACAAATTCTCCTGCTCCTACAGCACTTGAATACGCCTTTGTAACTGCAACAACCTTCTTTATTTCATAAGGAGGAATACCTGCGCCTACAGCACCATAGCCTGCAAGAGTTGATGATGAGGTAACCATAGGATATATTCCATGATCAGGATCTTTCATTGTTCCAAGCTGTCCCTCAAGAAGTATATTCTTTCCATCTTTTAAAGCTTTTTCAAGATATGCAGAAACATCTGCAACATATGGTTCAACCTTTTTCTTATAATCCATCAATGTCTCATATACTTCATCAACCGTAATTTCATCATGGTGATAAAGATTTTTGAGAAGTACATTTTTCTTTACAAGTACTGTTGCAATTTTATCTTTTAGTGATTTTTCATCATCAAAAAGTTCAGAAACCTGAAATCCTATCTTGGCATATTTATCAGAATAAAACGGTGCAATACCTGACTTTGTTGAACCATATGCCTTTCCGGCAAGTCTTGCTTCCTCGAGCGTATCAAACAATACATGATAAGGCATTACCATCTGTGCACGATCAGATACCATTATATGAGGTGCCGGAACACCCTTTGCTTCAATATCTGAAATTTCAGCGAATAATTTAGGAATATCAAGCGCTACACCATTTCCAATAATGCTTGTTGTATGGTTATAGAAAACTCCCGACGGAAGTGTGTGAAGTGCAAACTTACCATAATTATTCACAATTGTATGTCCTGCATTTGCGCCACCCTGAAAACGAATAATTATATCAGAATTTTCAGCCAGCATATCTGTAATTTTACCTTTTCCCTCGTCTCCCCAGTTTGCTCCAACTACTGCTGTAACCATTGTCTGATCCCCTTTCATTGATAATCCATACTGTAAGTTATCTTTTAATAAACAGCTTCTCATATCTATTTTATGATACTGATAAACAGCTTGTAATACATGCCGGCAAGTTTACGATATCATTTTCAGCCTATTTTAATTTAATATGATTTTCAAAAATATCAGACATTAATAACTGCCTTCATTCCGAGTTCATCACTGTGTTTTTCAAGAACAGGTTTTACAAAATCTCTGACAAATTCTTCCGTCTGCTCTGGTGCACGTCCGACAAAGTTCTCAGGTTTCATCATATTCTTAAGCTCATCTATATTTTTGCCAAATGCCGGATCTGCCGCAATCCTCTCAAGAAGATCATTCGGTTTTCCATCTTCTTTAACAACACGTCCTGCCTGCATAGAATACTGACGTATTTTTTCATGAAGTTCCTGTCTGTCACCACCTGATTCAACTGCATCCATCATAATGTTTTCTGTAGCCATAAATGGAATTTCTTCCATAAACTTCTTATATATAACCTTCGGATATACAACAAGTCCATCTACAACATTCATATAAAGATCAAGTATCCCATCAATTGCAAGAAAGCCTTCCGGTACTGAAAGACGTTTATTTGCAGAATCATCAAGTGTTCTTTCAAACCACTGCGTTGACGCAACGAGCTGAGGATTCATAGAATTACTGATGACAAAATCAGAAAGAGAAGCAATCCTCTCTGACCGCATAGGGTTTCGCTTATAGGCCATTGCAGATGAACCTATCTGAGTCTTTTCAAATGGTTCCTCAACTTCTTTTAAATGTTGAAGAAGTCTTATATCATTTGTAAATTTGTGCGCACTCTGTGCTATTCCGGCAAGCACATTTAAAATTCTTGAATCAACTTTTCTTGAATATGTCTGTCCTGAAACAGGATAACATGATTCATATCCCATTTTTTCAGCTATTTTCTGGTCAAGAAGTCTGCACTTTTCATGATCTCCATGAAAAAGTTCAAGAAATGAAGCCTGAGTTCCTGTTGTTCCTTTGCATCCAAGGAGTCTCTGTTCACTTATCTGATAGTTCAGATCATTAAGATCAAGAAGAAGTTCCTGAATCCAAAGTGTTGCACGTTTACCAACTGTAGTTGGCTGTGCCGGCTGGAAATGTGTAAATGCAATAGTCGGGAGATCCTTATAATTCATGGCAAATTTTGAAAGTTCATTTATAACATTTAAAAGCTTTTTTCTTACAAGTTTCATAGCTTCTGTCATAACAATTATATCTGTGTTATCACCGACATAACAGCTTGTAGCTCCAAGATGAATAATTCCTGCAGCCTCCGGACATTGTTGACCATATGCATAAACATGGCTCATAACGTCATGACGGACTTGTTTTTCACGTGCTTCAGCAACATCATAATTAATATCTTCTGCATGTGCTTTCAGCTCATTTATCATTTCATCCGTTATTCTCGGATTTCCCTTATCATCCTTAAGTCCAAGTTCCTGTTCTGTTTCTGCAAGTGCAATCCAAAGTTTTCTCCATGTACTGAATTTCTTATCCGGTGAAAAGATATACTGCATTTCCTTACTTGCATAGCGCTGTGAAAGCGGGCTTACATAAATATCATGTTCCATGAATAACTATCTCCTTAATTTATATTTTCAAAAGCATATATTCTTATAAAAATATATTCATTTTTAATATACTGTTTCTGATATATGCAATATTGATAAAGATTTATTTATCATATTTACCGCGTATATCTTCTTCCGGAGGAGGACTTGGCCATGTTCCGGTAAAACATCCTTCGCAATACTGCCTGCCGCCTGTAAGTTCAGGAAGACGTTCAATTTTCAGATAAGCTATCGAGTCAGCACCTATTATTTTACATATTTCTTCTTCTGTCCTGTTATATGCAATCAGCTGACTGCTGTCAGGAACATCAGTTCCGAAATAGCATGGATAACGGAATGGCGGTGATGATATTCTTACATGAACTTCAAGTGCTCCTGCACTTTTAAGCATTCCAACGATTCTGTCACTTGTTGTTCCCCTGACAATAGAATCATCTACCATTATTATTCTCTTACCTTTTACAGCTTCCTTCAGAACATTTAACTTAACGCCTACCGCTGTCTCACGTGAACTCTGCTTGGGTTTTATAAATGTTCTTCCGATATATGAATTCTTGACAAATGCCTGTCCATATGGGATTCCGGACTCCATTGAATATCCAAGTGCCGCTGCATTTCCTGATTCCGGTACGCCGACAACAAGATCTGCTTCAACCGGACTGTCCTTGGCAAGACATTTTCCTGCTATGATTCTTGACTGATATACACTCATTCCATCTATATTGCTGTCCGGTCTTGCAAAATAAATATATTCAAAAACACATCTTCCATGTTTTTTCTGACAAAGTGATTTATCAGATTTAATACCTTCATTTGTTATTGTAACAAGTTCTCCAGGTTCTACATCACGGATAAATTTTGCTCCGATTGTATCAAGTGCACACGACTCAGATGCAAGAACATATGCATTTTCCCTCTTTCCTATACAGAGCGGTCTGAATCCATATGGATCTCTTGCTCCAATGAGTTTTCTCGGACTGGCTATAACAAGCGAGTATGATCCCTTAAGCACTTTCATCGTTTTCATGACTGTTTCTTCAACAGATGCTGAATTTACACGCATTCTTGCAATATAATACGCTATCACTTCTGTGTCTGTAGTTGTCTGAAATATTGCTCCGGTTTCTGCTAGTTTTCTACGAAGTTCCGGTGCATTTGTAAGATTTCCATTATGTGCAATTCCAAGCGTCCCCTTGATATAATTAATTACAAGCGGCTGCGCATTTTCACGTGTTGACTCTCCAGCAGTAGAATAGCGGTCATGACCGACACCGATATTGCCTTTCAGACCTTCGATTATTTCCGGTGTAAATACCTCATTTGCAAGTCCCATGCCCTTATAAGTCATAATATTACCCTTAGGACCATTTGTATCCGATACTGTAATTCCGCTGCTTTCCTGACCTCTATGCTGTAAAGCAAGAAGTCCGTAATAAATTGTTCTTGCCACATCGTTTCCATCGAGATCATAAATCCCGAACACACCACATTCTTCGTGGAGCTCTGATTCGTCATATTGAGGAATTTGTAATTGATTCATTTTGAACCTCTCTCTATGCTTTCATTTTTGTCTATTTTTTCTGATTCGTCAAAGCGATTCTAATACTGCTATGCGTAGCAGACACCCGACATTATAACACCCCTTTTAGATTTTCCAACCCCACTAATGAAATTTATGAATTTTTATTGCCATTTTCATTAACTCTTCACCATTTACTATATTTTATCAGCACCATAATTTCTGGACCTCTTTTTTCAGGAACCCATTTTTATAGATATTATATTTGCTGAAAACTTTTCTCTTATCAGCTGCCGAAGCGAATGCAAGTTCTGAATAATCAATAAGCATTTTCAGTCTTTCATTCCCACCGGCGGCAACTATTTCTTTTTGATAATATTTTACAATTTTTTCTGCCTGCTCATAACTTCTTAACATATCATGCTGAAAAACGGTCTTGCCGTCTCCTATGCGTTTTTTTATTTCGCTTCCCTTTTTTAATCCTGAAGCTCCAACCGCATTATCTTTATGCTGTCTGTATTTAACAAGCGGCTTATCTATAAATTCTATGTGTCCTGTAGCCGCAGTCATAACTGCTGCAAAATGATCATGCATCAGCATATCAGAAGGGTGCGCTCTCTTAAGCAAATCTGCCGCCTTTCGGTTA
>CALMUC010000313.1 GCA_937872845.1 uncultured Lachnospiraceae bacterium
CATATCTCAAGGATTACATTGCCGAAAATCCACATATCAAGCTCTCAATTGACTGTCATTCCACAATAAACACAATAAAGCAGTTACTGTCGGATAATATTGATCTTGGTCTTATCTGTGAGACAACTCTGCCTTCTGAATTCGAATATTCTCCTATCATGAATGTTCACGATATATTTATCACATCAAAATCATACCTGAAAAATCTTTCTGTTCGTGAATGTACAGAAAATTCAAACTATGATTCATTTAACCCATGGATTTTTGCCGGAAATGTAACAAGCCTTATTCCATCACTTCCAGATGACGATAATAAAGTCTCACATTCAATTGATGGTCTATCAATAAGAGACATCCTTGTAAAAGGCAATCTTATGCTGCTTGAAAAGGATAATATAACCAGAAATCACATTGATAAATATCTTTATAATCATGAAATAACACCAACTCAAATAACTGAAATAAACAATATGGACATACTGGCAGATTTTGCAAAAATCGGAATGGGCATATCCGCTGTTGTAAAAGAATATGCAACAGATATTTTTGAAGATAACGATATAATAGAGTTGCCTCTCAAAGATCCGATTCCAACGAGAACAGTAGGTTTCGCATACAAAAAATCCCTCGACCAGAATTCTCCGGCGAGGAATCTTATGAATCATTTTGCAGCCTGTCACTCTTCTTTCATTCTTTTCAATTCTGAATCTGATGGTTCATAACCTCCATAACGGACTTTCTCATATAGTTCTGTCATAAAATTGAATTTTTCTTCCGATTTTGTGTTATACATATTTTTTTCTCTCTTAACATTTCTGGAATAATCTTCAAGATTATCCTCTATCATCTTTAAATTACTTTTTATGTCCCCTGCGGTTGCACTGGCGGCAGGTTTATAAAATTTTTTATAACGAATAACTCTTTTTCTATAAATGTGCCTTGCCCGCATAGCTGCAGAACCATTTTCCGTAACATGTATCCGTGGTGTTTTTTCTTCATTTTCATTTTTATTCAGAGAAATATATTCAGTAGAAATTTTATCATCCGGTATAATTTTCCTTGTAAGAAGAAATTTCAAAATTTTTCTGATCAGTCGGTAAATAACAAACAATACTATTACTATAAATCCTGCTTTTAAAAAGAAATCAACACCTGATGCCACAGGATTTGCATTTTCTAATGTCTGCTTAATATTTTCAAATGACTGAGTCTCATCATTAACTGTTCCATTTTTAAAAAAACCGGCAATTATACTTGCAATTATTCCAATCAAAATAATAACCGCACGCAATACTGCAACCGCTGCTTTTCCAAGTTGAACAAATAAAATCTGAAGATTCAACAAATACGCAAGTGAAATCACAGCAAACATAGCTATCATAATACCTGTGACAATTAAAGTATTGACAGATACAATTCTCCCTATCGGTATCCCTGTAAAATCTTTTGACGTCTCAAGATAGTTTTTCAATCCGTCAATATAAATCAAAGTCAAATACAGAAAAAAAAGTACCGTCGGAATTATATATCCAATTTTAACAACATATGAATTTTTCATATATGTCCCGATTGATGTGACAAAAATAGCAAGAACAAGTGTCGGCCATGGAACATCAAATAATTGTACTATCTTACATCCTTGTTTCATGTATCTGACAGCATCAAAAAATGTCACTGAAACAGCAATAATCGATACCCACTCTATATATACTCCATCTTTTCCAAAATAAAGGAACGAAAAAAGTTTAAAAAAGCCCAATATAAAAATGAAAAGTTCCATCAAAAAATGTACTGCAAGCAAAATAAGATAATTAAAAGCTTTATCTCTTATAATCATCGAAATAAAGAACATACAAAAGAGCACTATAAGTTCTGCTGCATTTGCATAACGTGCACGGAAAAGAGCTGAAATCAGTATCATTGCCAAAACCGCAAAAAGATATTGATACATAAGCATAATTACCTTTTGTACAGTTAAAATCTTCTTAGACATTGAATCCAACCTCCCAGCATTTAATATAATCTCTATCGGGTCGATATGGAAATTCATCATAATAAAGAGCAGTAAAAATCACTCCACAGCCTGTCGCTTTAAGTTTATCAAGTTTTTCTATCAGATCTGCCTTATGATAAGGAGAAATAATTATGTACAGTTTTGAATAATCAGGATTTTTTATTTCTTTATCAATCAGTGAAAGAAAAAAATCCTTACCTTCTGAACCTGAAATTTCCGAAAGTTCCCTATCTATACTTATCTGATGAGAAATATCTGATCCCGCCTCTATTGTCACAAGTTTTTTTCCATCTTTATTTTTTCCATTTGTTACAAATGAAACTTTTGCGTTCTTTTTTAAAAGCATAAGTGTAAGTGAACTTGTAAGTGAAATAGCTTCTTCTAATATTTTATCTGTTTCAATCATCATATCTGTATCAAGATTCAGCATGACTATAACTTCCCTGTCAATCGTATATCCATGCATATTTACCATAAGTGAATTTGCCTTTGCACTCTGTTTCCAATTTATTGACCTGTACGAATCCCAAGTCTGATATTCTCTTATACCTGTAAAGATAAGTTCATCAAAAATCAAGCTTCTTTGCGACTCTATCTCGCCAATAATATTATTACTTAAAATACAGAACCTTTCCGTACTTATCTTTTTAGGAAAAACATAAAGCAAATCATCATTTTTTATTTGCTTTGCAAATGTTTCTGTCATAAAAAAATCTTTAACCAGAACACTTGAATTTTTTATTTCAAAAATTCCTCTTTTTAAAGCTTTAAATGATAGCTTTCTTACTGCCTTTGTATTCCCAAGGATTGAAAAAATTTCATTTTTATTATAATAGTCGCTTATTGAAGAATTCTCTTTACCATTAAAATCAAGTGATTTATCAACAGAGAATTTCAAATTCAATGTCGGCAGCGGCAACAATTTATTATTTGTGACCGTTTCAATAAGTTCAGCCGTCTCACCACATTCCATATAATCTCTGCTGAATCTAAGTTCTGCATCGAGTTTTTTATCCCAATATTTTTTATATATTTTATTTTGAACCATATAAAGCAACACAAAAGCAAGCGCTGCAATAAGTAACCTCATTAAAATACCTCTGTTTTTTATTTAACTTTATATCTTTATTTCATATTTCGACTTCAAATTTCACTAATATAAAATATCGCCTATACAAAATCTTCTGTTGGTACATTGACTGATGATACAATTTTTCTTATAAGTTCTCTTTCTTCTTTTAAATTGTGAACACCTGATGAAGTAATAACTCTATGTGCAAATACATATGGTGCAATAAATCTGACATCATCTGGCGTGACAAATTTCCTTCCTGAAACAGCCGCAAAACTTTGTGCCATTTTCATAAGATCAATTGATGCCCGTGGACTTACACCAGAAAACAAATTGCCGCTTTTTCTTGTAGCTGCCGAGAGTTCTGCTATATACCTGCGCACTGCTGAAACAACAGTTACACTACGAACTGTTTCAACTGCTTCTGAAAGAGTTTCTTTATTTATTACTGCATTAAGCTTTTCATATGGTTTGTCATTTATAAATCTGTCAAGAAGCGAGATTTCGTTATCTACAGACATTTCTCCCATTGTAACTTTAATAATAAATCTATCCAGTTCTGCCTCAGGAAGTGGAAATGTTCCTGCTGTTTCAATCGGATTTTGTGTTGCAATCACAAGAAATGGTGCATTTAAAGAATATGTCTCACCATCTACAGTTACAGCCTTTTCCTCCATAGCCTCAAGAAGTGCACTCTGAGTTCTTGGAGTAGCTCTGTTAATTTCATCAGCAAGTAAAATATTTGTAAAAACCGGTCCTTTTATAAAATGAAATTCATTTTCTTTTTGATTATATATATTCATTCCTGTTATATCCTGAGGCATAAGATCCGGTGTGAACTGAACACGTCTTACATCTGCATCAACAGATTTCGCAAACGCCTTAGCCATCATAGTTTTTCCTGTACCAGGATTATCTTCCAAAAGTACATGCCCCCCTGACAATGCAGCAGAAAATATCAGACTGAAAACTTCATCAGATCCTATCATAACCTTCTTTACATTATTAAGAACATCTATGTAAATAGTTCTAACATCATTTATTTCCATAAATAATATATTTACCCTCTTTTCTCTCTTCTAAAAAATGCAGCATGCTTTTTTTGCATGCTGCATTTTTCTTAAATTTTATATCACATTATTTATTTAAAATAAGCTACGCCAGATTCCATTATCTTCATATCCTTTTCGCCGAATATGTTGATATAATCATTCTCATCACGTCTTTCAGAATGACCCATTTTACCTAAAACACGTCCATCAGGACTTGTTATTCCTTCAATAGCCATATAAGAACCATTTATATTATAATCTTCATCCATAGTAATGTTTCCATCTATATCAGCATACTGAGTAGCAACCTGTCCATTTGCAAACAGTTTATCAATCCACTCTCTGGAAGCAACAAAACGCCCTTCACCATGAGAAACAGGAATCGTATATACTCCTCCAAGTTCCGTCTGCTGAAGCCATGGGCTCTTGTTTGAAACAACCTTTGTATATGCCATACGCGACTGATGTCTTCCTATTGAATTTCTTGCAAGTGTTGGAGAATCTGCTTTTTGTTCTGTAATATCACCGTCAAGAACAAGTCCAAGTTTTATTATTGCCTGAAATCCATTACATATTCCAAGTACAAGTCCATCTCTCTCGTTTAAAAGTTTAAGAAGTTCATCCTTAATCTTTGCATTCCTAAATGTTGTCGCAATAAACTTGCCTGATCCATCAGGTTCATCTCCTCCTGAGAAACCACCAGGGAACATTACAATCTGAGATTCTCTTATTGCATTAGTAAATTCATCAACAGAGTTGCGAATACCCTCTGCATCAAGATTATTAAGTACAACAACATTCACATCAGCACCAGCTCTTTCAAAAGCTCTTGCTGAATCATCCTCACAATTTGTTCCAGGAAATACAGGAATAAATACTTTAGGACGTGCAACTTTGTTCTTACATACATATATATTTTTTTCTGTATAAAGCTTTGTTTCAATCTTTTCAGGTTTGATCTGACTTGATACAGGAAATACTTTTGCAAGCCGCTCTGTCCATGCTTTTACAGCCTGATCCATTGAAATTCTGACATCTCCATAAACAAATTCAGCCTTTCCTGATGTTTTTCCAATAACTACTGCCGGAATATCCAGATCTGTAAGTGCTTCAGGTTCAATTTCGAAAATGATAGAACCATATGCTTTTCTGGCAAGTTCATCTTTTGAAATAACTTTGTCATCAAGCATGACACCTATCTTATTTCCAAATGACATTTTGCTGACAGCTTCAATTATACCGCCAAATCCTGCTGCATATGCGGCCTTAATCTTGCCCGCAAGAACAGCCTTATGGAATTTATCATACTTATCAAGAACATCTTCATAATCCGGAAGAAGATATTCATCATGATTTATATCAAGTTTTAAGATTAAATCACAACTACTCTTAAACTTAGTAGTTACAACATTATGGACATTATTAACATCTACCGCAAAAGAGCATAATGTCGGAGGAACATCTATGTCATTAAATGATCCGGACATGGAATCTTTTCCGCCAATTGCAGGAAGTCCAAGTGCAATTTCAGCTGTATATGCTCCAAGCAATGCTGAAAGCGGTTTTCCCCAACGTTTTTTATCTTCAGTCATTCTTTCAAAATATTCCTGGAAAGTAAGTCTGATTCTTGATGCATCTCCGCCGGCTGCTGCAATCTTAGCAACCGATTCAACAACAGCATATACAGCACCATGATAAGGACTCCATGAAAGGAGATAAGGATCAATTCCATATGACATCTGTGTTACAACATCAGTACTGCCTTTTAAAAGAGGTATCTTTGCTGTCATTGTCTGTGAAGGTGACAGCTGATATTTTCCGCCATAAGGCATAGTAACTGTTTCTGCACCTATTGTTGAATCAAACATCTCAACAAGTCCGCGTTCACTGGTTACATTCAGATCAGAAAGAACATCAATCCATTTTTGACGAACTCCAATATTTGATGATTTTCTGACTTTCATGCCATCGCTGCGCTCTCTGACTGAATATGCTGCTTCAGTACCATTTTCTGAATCAATTCCAGCAAATGGATCAACTGTTTCATCCGGCATTTCAACTTCGACATCTGTTTCCTGATGTGCACCGTTTGTATCAAGGAACTTACGGCTTATATCAACAATTTTTTTGCCTCTCCACTCAAGAACAAGTCTTGGTTCTTCAGTAACAACTGCAGCTTTAACTGCTTCAAGGTTTTCTTCTCTTGCATATTCCAGCATTTTTTCTGCATCTTCAGGTGCTACAACAAGTGCCATACGCTCCTGTGATTCTGAAATTGCAAGTTCGGTACCATCAAGTCCTGCATATTTTTTTGGAACCATATCAAGATTTATTTCAAGTCCATCAGCAAGTTCTCCAATTGCAACCGATACACCACCAGCTCCAAAATCATTACATTTTTTTATAAGTTGCGTAACTTCAGGTCTCCTGAACAAACGCTGAATTTTTCTTTCCGTTGGTGGATTTCCCTTTTGAACCTCAGCACCGCACTCAGAAAGCGAGTTCGAATCATGTGCTTTTGAAGCTCCTGTTGCTCCTCCAATTCCATCGCGTCCTGTTCTTCCTCCAAGAAGAATTATTATATCACCAGGATCAGATGAAAAGCGTTTTACATTTTCCTTTGGTGCTGCCGCAATAACAGCTCCTATTTCCATTCTTTTTGCAACATAATCAGGATGATAAACCTCCTGAACAATACCGGTTGCTATACCAATCTGATTTCCATAAGACGAATAACCTTTTGCCGCAGTAGTAACTATCTTACGCTGTGGAAGTTTGTTCTGAATCGTCTCAGAAAGTGATTTTGTAGGATCCGCTGCTCCTGTAACACGCATTGCCTGATACACATAGCATCTTCCCGAAAGCGGGTCACGAATTGCTCCTCCAAGACATGTTGCAGCTCCTCCAAATGGTTCTATTTCTGTAGGATGATTATGTGTTTCATTTTTGAAAGATACAAGCCACTGTTCTGTTTTATCATCAACTTTTACTGGAACAACTATCGTACAGGCATTAATCTCATCTGACACATCCATGTCATCAAGTTTTCCTTCTGCACGAAGTTTTTTCATACCAAGCAGTGCAATATCCATAAGGCATGGGAACTTATCTGTTCTTCCTTTGTACATTTCATCTGCATCTGCCCTGTACTTATTATAAGAATCTGTAATTGGTTTGTTATACTTTCCTTCAGCAAAAGAAACATTTTTTAATTCTGTTGCAAATGTAGTATGGCGGCAATGATCTGACCAATATGTATCTAGAACTCTGATTTCCGTCATAGATGGATCACGTTTTTCATCATCCCTGAAATAATCTCTTATGAATACAAAATCCTGATATGTCATTGCAAGACCAAGACTGTTATAAAGATCATGAAGCTTTTCATCATCCTCAGTTGTAAATCCTGTAAAAATTTTTATATCATCAGGTTCACCATAACTCATTATAAGTGTCTCTGGTTTTGCAGCATCAGAAATTCTGGAATCAACAGGATTTACAACATAATTCTCTATTGATTTTTTATTTTCTTCTGAAAGTTTACCTTTTACTGTATATGTTACAGCTGAACGTATTACAGGTTCCACTGAATCATCAAGAAGTTTTACACACTGCTCTGCCGAGTCCGCTCTTTGATCAAACTGTCCCGGAAGGAACTCTGTAGAAAATACAAATTCATCTTCTTCCTTTGGAAAATCCTCCAGATAAACCTGATCAACAGGTGGCTCTGAAAATACAGTTGAAACTGCCTTATCAAATATATCATCGCTCAGATTTTCTACATCGTAGCGGACAAGCTCGCGAACTGAAATTCCCTTAAGTCCAAGATAACTTTTAAACTCATTCTCAAGTTCCTTTGCACGCACTGCATAATCAGGCTTCTTCTCTACATAAATTCTTCTGACATTACTCATGACAATCCTCCTATCAGTAACTCAGCCATTTTTTATTACTCATCATAACCATCTTCATAATCATCAAAATCTCCAGATTCATATGCTTTTTTATAATTCACATGATTCTGACGTTTCTGATTAGTCTGTGGACGCTGACTCTTCTTTTCTTTACGTAAAGAATCAGATTTTTTCTTCTGTGCTCTCTTTTCCTGTTCAAAACGCAGAGCCATCTTTTCTTTTTCAGATTTTATCTCTTCATCCGTCTTTGGACGAGAAGCAACACGTTTCTTTGCAAATTTCTTAACTGAATCTTCATCTTCATCATCACCACTGCTGAAATGATTAGAATATCCACCATGTCCATAACTGCGGTCCTGATATCCAGAACCCGAATATTGTCCCCTATTGCTATGATATCCGCCGCTTCCGCTTCCACTTCCACTTCTGTGGAAACTACTGCCATCACTGCGATCTCTGTGAAAATCACTGCCGCCTTCACCGCTTCTGCTCCTGTCATAACTTCTGCCGCCTTCGCCGCTTCTGTTTCTGTCATAGCTTCTGCCGCCTTCACCGCTTCTGTTTCTGTCATAGCTTCTGCCGCCTTCGCCGCTTCCGCTTCTGTCATAACTTCTGCCGTTTTCACCGTTTCCGTTTCTATCATAACTCCTGCCGTTTTCACTTCTGCCGGAGCTATATCCATTTCCATCAGTACGATCCCTATGATATCCAGAGCTGTCTCCATTTCTACCCTGACTATAACTTCTGCCAGAGCCATCTCCATTTCTCACAGGTTTGCTTCTGCCATAGTTGTCTCCATTTCTGTCAGATCTGTTTTCACCTGTACGATTACCATGGAAATCACCTCGCGAATTACTATTTGTGTTTCTTTCTTCTCTGTTCTGGTAGTCCGATTTTCTCTCTTCTGCAGACACTTTCTTTAACTGAGACCTTTCCTTTCCCACTGAATTTTTGTTTTCAATACAATAATACGTTGGTTAAAGCAAACAAATTCACTCTCTCCAACCTTACCAACAAACAATGTACTAAATTTAAATATTTTATTCAAGACAGAAATCATGCTTTTTTAATATATTCCAAGCATTTCTCTAGCTGCTGTCATCACTGCGTCTGTAACTTTATCTCCACCAAGCAATCTGGCAAGTTCATTCACTCTCCCTTCCTGATCAAGTTTTCGTATTCCAGTATTGGTTTTATTTCCAGATACAGTCTTCTCTATTACAAAAGATGTATCCGCAAATGCAGCTATCTGTGCTAAATGTGTAATTGATATTATCTGATGCGTTTTTGATAACTTTTTCATCATTTCGCCAACCTTACGTGCCGTTATCCCACTGATTCCAACATCAATCTCATCAAATACAAGTGTTGGCGTATCTCCAGTCTCTGACAATGTGGATTTAATTGCGAGCATAATTCTTGAAAGTTCACCACCGGAAACCACATCCGTAAGAGGTTTTTCCGGTTCTCCTATATTTGTACTTATCATAAAAATGGCATTATCATTACCATTTGACGTATAACTGTCCGTCTTTTCAATGTTCATATCAAATTTAGCCTGATTAAAATTTAATTTTTCCAGAGATTCAGTGATTTCCCTTACAAGATGCTTTGATACTTCCTTTCTTGCTCTCGTAAGTTCATCAGACTTTTCTTTCAATTTTTCTTTTTCTTCTATTTCATTTTTCTTCAGATTTTCGACTGTTTCATCATATGAAACCAGTTCACTCTGCTCTTTTTTAAATCCCTCAAGATTATCAAGAATCTCATCAATTGTACTGCCATATTTCATCTTCAGTGTATTCAACTGATTCAGACGCATTTCTGTCATATCCAGATCTTCAGGATCAAATTCCATACCTGATTCATAATCTGAAATCATTCTGTTAAAATCATTCATCATTGAATCAATATCCATAATCTGACGATAAAGCTGTTCTGCCTCTTTTGACTCATCAATTTTCTGCAGATTCTGCATATCATGAACCACTTGTGAAATCTGATTTCCCGCAGATACGTTGTTTTCATATCCTGTTATCTCATAGGCATGTCCGGTTATCTCGGCAATCATACCAGAATTTGTCTGCTTTTTATATAGACTTTCAATTTCTTCGTCCTCGCCTTTTTTCAGATTGGCATTCTCAATTTCTTCTATTTCATATCCAAGATAATCCAATTTCTTTGAACGATCTTTACCATTTTCAAGAAGAATTTTTAATTTTTCATAAGTATCATGCCAAGCCTTATATGCAATTGATGTTTCTCTCTTTATATCAGCAATTTTTTCTTTACCATATTCATCAAGTATTTCAAGATGCTTTGATGCTTTCATTAATGTCTGCTGTTCATGCTGAGCATGAAGATTAATAAGGTATTGAGATGCCTGTTTCAATCGTCCTATTGTAACTGTATTATTATTGATGCGGTTAATAACTCTTCCATTCGTAAGTCTGCGGCTTATAAGAATCTCGCCATCTTCTGTTCCTGAAATTCCAAGCTCTTCAAATTTTTTAATAGTTTCATCATTTACTGAAAAAAGCAGTTCGACAATTCCATCTTGATCTGGTTTTCTAAGCAGTCCTGTATCAAATTTTCCGCCAAGTCCTATGCCTATAGAACCGACTATTATTGACTTTCCCGCACCGGTTTCTCCAGTCAGAACATTGAGTCCATCGGTAAAATCTATATCGATTTCATCAATAAGAGCCATATTTACAATATGCAGATTCAGCAGCATATATATTCTTCACCTTTCCTTTATATTTTTATTATATTTCTTAATCTTTTACTTACTACTTATTCTTTTTTTTACATTTTCTATTGCTTCTATATGCTTTACAGCCACAAAAACTGTATCATCACCTGCAATACATCCCGCAATACCTTCAATATCAAGATCATCAATAGCTGCTGCCGCTGCCATTGCAATTCCCGACATTGTTTTTATAACAATAAGATTCCCTGCAGTTTCCA
Organism: uncultured Lachnospiraceae bacterium; assembly: GCA_937872845.1. Taxonomy (GTDB): domain Bacteria; phylum Bacillota; class Clostridia; order Lachnospirales; family Lachnospiraceae; genus Eubacterium_Q. Next base: position 11,026 of record CALMUC010000313.1, read on the forward strand.
TAGAAATAATACTTCCAGTCAAAATTTCTCTAAGTGATGCTGTATTTTTAACCTTCAATGCATTCCCCATATCTACAGAAAGTGCATATTTCTGATGTCCTATTTCGGACTGTACTTTTCGTAATTTCAATTCTCTTATATCTCGTGAGACAGTTGCCTGTGTTGTTTCAAATCCGGCATCTTTCAGAAATCCGGCAAGCTCATCCTGTGTTTCCACATTCATACTTGTAATTATTTCTATAATTTTTTTTTGACGTTTCTCTTTCATCATGCAATCTTTCTATCACCTGTCAATGTGAACTGTATGCAGTTATCTTCAGTTATCTTCAGTTATCTTCAGTTATTTTCAATCAACTTGAAATCGCTTCATTTATTTCATTTATTTTACTTATATTATATTATATTTACAGCAAAATCGATTCAAAAAAGTCTATTTTTTATATATTCAATTTTTTATAAAATTTTCATAATAATTGTGAAATCTCACACTATAGTCATAACTTCAATATACCAGGCTCTAGTCATCCGCCAAGTTTTTTTCTTAATATCTGATAAACACTTGATGAATCCAGTTTGATCAACCTGAGTTTTTCTTCTGATGCTGATACCTCCACATAATCTCCAACCTTCATATGAACATTGTGATATCCGTCAAATGAAGCTATTCCGGCATTTTCACCATTTTCCCTTTTTTGCACCAGTTCGAGTGTGATCTTATCATCAGAACCAAAAACAATGCTTCTCCTTGATAGTGAATACGGTGAAATAGGTGTGAGAACAAGCAATTTAGCACCCGGATTCACAATCGGACCGCCTGCAGACAAATTATACCCTGTAGAACCGGTTGGTGTCGAAACAAGCATTCCATCTGCCTCTGTTGTATCAAAATAATTTCCATTAAGGAATATTTTTACAGATATAAGCTGAAAAGCATCTTCTCTTGCAAGTACTATATCATTTAACGCATGAATTTCATCGCCCGATTCAAACCCTGCCGCTCCGCTCTTTTCAAAAATTCTGCCAGAAAGCATCATTCTCTCTTCTATATCATAGTCTCCGATTATCAGCCGGTGTACCATCTCATCAATTTTGGCAGAAACAACTTCTGTAAGAAATCCTACCGTTCCGAGATTAACTCCTATCATCGGGAGTCCTGTGCCTTCAATAGCATGTGACACCCGAAGCATTGTACCATCTCCTCCAAGTGTTATCACGCAATCAACTCCGGCCATTTTATGTGCTGAAATATGAGTAAGCGTATCCGTCGAATCTCCAACATGAATCTCTGCTTTATGTCCGTATGCTGTAATAGTTTCCATAAGTTTTTTTGCGCACTTCTGTCCGAGATCTTTTGAAGTATTTGTAACTATAAGAAATTTTTTACAAGGTTTCATTTCGGCTCCCAATCATTTTATCAAATATCATAATTTATCTGTCAAGTGTATCATGACTAAGCATAACTAAATTATTTATACCATTCATATCAAACATAATATCATTTTCTGTTTCACTATTTTCTGTTTCACCATTTTTTCTGATATACATCAGATATTCAATATTTCCCTCCGGTCCTTTGACTGGAGAAAATGTAAGTCCAAGCACCTTGAAACCATTATCAAGCGCAAATTGAAGACAACTTTCTATCACTTCAGCATGTACAGATTTATCACGTACCACACCATGTTTGCCAACCTTTTCACGCCCCGCCTCAAACTGTGGTTTAATAAGGCATACGCACTCTCCATCATTTTTCATAAGTCCGCTTAATGGAGGAAGAACTTTAGAAAGTGAAATAAAAGAAACATCAACAGACGCAAAATCAACAATTTCATCTATATTTTCAGAAGTAACATATCTTATATTTGTTTTTTCCATTACAACGACACGGTCATCATTACGAAGTTTCCAATCGAGCTGCCCATGTCCAACATCAACCGCATATACTTTTCTGGCTCCGCTCTGCAACATACAATCTGTAAATCCACCAGTTGATGCACCAACATCCATACATACCTTTCCATCCAAATTTATCGGAAATGTCTGCATTGCTTTTTCAAGTTTAAGACCGCCACGGCTCACATATTTTAATGTTTTGCCACGGACTTCAAAAACTGATGTTTCTTCAAATATACTGCCTGCTTTATCCTCTTTTATGTTATCTACATAAACTATACCAGACATTATTATAGCCTTTGCTTTTTCACGCGATGGTGCAAGTCCTTTTTCTACAAGTAAAATATCAAGTCTCTTTTTCATTTATAAAAAATCCCTTTTCTGATATACATTTTATATTCTTATAAAACAGCACTGCAGCACTAAAAAATTGTGCATTTTAAAGCATAATATTTTCCATTATACAATTCAAAATTTCATCTTCTCCAAGTCCCTCATTCTCAAGAAGTCTTACTCTCTTACCGTGCGGGACTGACTCATCCTTCAGGCAAAAATGAAGCAATCTGGATTTTGAATTGCACATTCCCATTTCATATCCTACTGCCTCTCCTACACTTCCCTGTCTTACAGCTTCCTCTATAACTGCAACAACGTCGAAATGATTTATTGTTTCAATTATTCTCATTTTATCAAGAGGCTTCACAAAACGCATATTTATCACTTCCGGCAAATATCCCGTTTTAGATGAAATACTGTTTCTTACACCTATTGCAATCTTGACCATACTTCCTACCGCAAGTATAGCAAGAGATTTTGTACTTGTTGTACCTACAGTTTTTTCAAAATTTATTACTTCTGATTTTCCATAAACAATCTGCTGTGAATTATCATCAACAATATTATATGCCATTCCTCTGGGATATCTTATTGCGATCGGGGCGTCAAATTTCACTGCAAATTGAAGTGCTTTCTCAAGTTCACACGCACCTTTCGGCGCAACAACAGTCATATTTGGCATCAACGAAAGATATGCCGTGTCATATATGCCCTGATGTGTCTCTCCGTCTTCACCAACAATCCCCGCACGGTCAACCGCAAATATAACATGCAGTTTTTGAAGACATACATCATGCAGAACCTGATCAAATGCTCTCTGCAGAAAAGAACTGTAAACTGCAAAAACAGGAATCATCCCCCCCTTTGCAAGTCCTGCGGCAAATGTCACAGCATGCTGTTCTGCTATTCCAACATCAAATGTGCGCTCCGGAAACTCTTTCTGAAATTGTCTTATCCCGGTTCCTACCGCCATAGCCGCTGTAATTGCGACAATTTTTTCATTTTCATGTCCAAGTTCTACCAATGTCTTCGAAAATATGTCTGTATAACTTGGAGCATTCTTAACAGCAGTTGCGCGCCCTGTAACCGGATTAAATGGTCCGACTCCGTGAAAATGCTCAGGATATCGTTCAGCAGGCTGATATCCTTTACCTTTTTGTGTTTTTACATGAATCAAAATAGGATGATTTATCTTAAATGCATCATCAAATATTTCTATCATTGAATTTATATCATGTCCATCGATAGGCCCGACATAAGTGATTCCCATTTCATCAAAAACCGTCTCCGGCACAATAAGATTTCTGAGCCTGTCTTTAGAATGCTTCACTCCTTTTGTAAGCTTCCTGCCCACATCAGGAATGTTCATAAGCGTATTTTCAACACCACTTTTCAATCTGTTATATGGCTTCCCGACACGAAATTTACTCAAATTTGTAGAAAAAGACCCTACATTCTGAGAAATTGACATTCCATTATCATTCAAAATAATCACAAGATTTGATTTAAGCTGTTCCATCTGGTCCAGTGCTTCATAACACATTCCTCCTGTTAATGAACCATCCCCTATAACAGCACAAACCTTTTCGTTTGTATGATTCAACTGCCTCACTTCAGCAAGTCCAACTGCTGCTGAAAGTGAAGTTGATGAATGACCTGTATTAAAAGCATCTGCATCAGACTCCTCTGATTTCGGGAATCCGCTTATTCCGCCAAATTGCCTTAATTTATAAAAATCATTCTTCCGTCCTGTTAAAATTTTATGTGTATATGACTGATGTCCTACATCAAAAATAAGCTTATCCTCAGGAAATTTCATGCATCGATGAAGTGCTATTGTAAGTTCAACCACACCCAGATTTGATGCAAGATGTCCACCTGTCTTCGAAACAGAATCTATCAGAAATTCTCTGATTTCATCTGCAAGAAGAGGAAGAGATCCCGTGGAAAGCTTATTTATGTCATTTTCATTTTCAATTTGATCAAGCAGACTCAAAATTTTTTCTTCCTGTCTTATTTAATTGCCTTAACATGGCATTTTACCGGATACATAAATTAAAACTGCAAAGTGTTTACAGACACCTTATTCTAATTCACATATAACACATTCATTATATCCGAAATTACTTATTATATCCTGACCGGATTAAATCTTTCAGATTTCTCTTCCAGCCAGTTTATGTATCAGCTTCTTTAATAATTTTGCATATTTATTACCATTTTCATCTATAACTTTTGAAAGTCTCTCAAGTACCATGTCTGTCTTTTCATTTACGTACTTTTTAGATTCATCCACACCATGTACAGATGCATATGTCATCTTCTGATTTCTTTCATCCTGATGAACTTCTTTTCCAATCTGATCAGAAGTACTTATTATATCCAAAATATCATCCTGAACCTGAAAGGCAAGTCCCAGATCTCTTCCTGCCTGTTTAATATCTGCTATTTCTTCCTCTGTTGCTCCCGCAAGAATAGCACCTATCATCATCGGACATTCAATTAATGAAGCAGTTTTTTTCTGATATATATACCGCATTTCCTTTGCATCAATACTTTTTCCGGTTAATATTACATCTGCTGATTGTCCGCCAAGCATACCGTGAATTCCGGATTTTGAAGCAAGCAAAAAGAACGCCCTTTCCACCGCCTTATCACCCGGTTTCATAGTAAATGCTTTTGCTGCAGTTTCATATGCCAGATTAAGCAGTGCATCACCTGAAAGAATTGCAATATCTTCTCCAAATTTTTTATGTACAGTAGGTTTACCATGACGAAGACTATCATTATCAATAGCCGGAAGATCATCATGAATAAGACTCTCTGTATGAATCATTTCAATCGCAGCCATAAACGGGTTAATAATATCGCCGCTTCCGCCCATAGCATTAAATGTAAGATACATCAGCATAGGTCTAAGCCTTTTCCCACCTGTTGATACCGCATAATTCATAGCATGTCTCACTTCAGCTGAATAACCGTCCGCTGCAGGCATATAATTCATTATTAATCCATCAATTTTTTCTCTAAGACGGTCAATGTCGTAATCATCAAATGTCATATCCTGTCACCCCTTTTAACCTTCTGTACTTAATACCTGAATTTCTTTTTCTACATCTTCAAGATTTTTTTTACATATTTCAGAAATTTTTACGCCTTCCTTATAAAGCTTAAGCGATTCATCGAGTGAAATATCTTCTTTTCCAAGTTCAGCAATAATTGTTTCAAGTCTTTTTAATGCATCTTCAATTGTCATTTTAGCTGCAGTCTGTCCCATTTTGCCTTCTCCAATCCAAACGTGTAAATACACACTATTTAAAGCTGCATGGCTTTAAACAGTTATATTTTTCCTTCACAATATTTTATTTTCTGTTCCGGTCACATCTGCATGTATTTTTCCATTATGCAGAACAACAGAGATTTTATCTCCCTTTTTTACCTGATTAAAATTTTTTACAGGGTTTCCGATTTCTCCATTTTCTTTTTCTTCAAATATACCGCCAAAACCATTAACAAGCTTTGCTGATGGAGATAAACCATTCAGCTTTATAATATCCATCTGATATCTGTCAAAAACCGAGCTGAATTTTCCTTTTGACATTTCAATCATATCTCTATGCCGGATTTCAAATTCGTTTTGTCTCTTTTTCAATAATTTATCAGGAAACAGACTTTTTAATTTATTATCCGTATTTATATATTCATTTTTCAGCATGTCATATTTTGTTTTCATTGCATATTCCATACGATGATTCAAATCTATCAGAAACTGCTGATTACTGCGAAGTTTAAGTTCAGGATTCATGGTTTCCAGCCTTTTGCTGCTTTGGGAAAGCTTCAGCATATAATTTCTGACTTTCAATGAAAATGCAGCTTTTATCTGACTTTGAAGATTATTAATATTATTAATTGTTGTCATTACATCTGGAATTGCAAGTTCAGCTGCCGCAGTTGGTGTTGCAGCTCTAAGATCAGAAACATAATCCACAATTGTTGTATCAACTTCATGTCCGACTCCCGAAATAACAGGTGTCTTTGCCGCAAATACAGCCCGCGCCACTATTTCTTCATTAAAGGCCCAAAGGTCTTCTATAGAGCCTCCGC
>CALMUC010000314.1 GCA_937872845.1 uncultured Lachnospiraceae bacterium
TGAACTTTCCTTATTTTTGAAGGCTTACAGCCCCTTAGATAGTGAAATGATATGTATTTTCCCTTATTTTTGCCCTTATGCGGAATCCGCAAGGGAAATAAGGGAATTTTTTATTTAGTCGTTGCCTGCTACTTTATCAAGAAGTCTGGCGGAGTTCCGCTTTGCCTTTCTTGTAGAGTGGGCATAGACATTCATTGTGGTACTGACATCAGAGTGTCCTAACAGTTCCTGCACATCTTTTGGGGCAGCTCCGTTTGAGAGGAGGTTGCTTGTGTAAGTGTGTCGCAACTGGTGGAAATTCTCAAATCCGTCCAGTCGTTTCGCAACTGACCGGCAGGCAATGCTGAGTGTGCTTGGCAGTTCCAGACATCCGTCCGGTCTCAGGCAGACAAAGGAGATTTCCTTGTAATCTACCGGGATTTCTTCGGTTCCGTCCAGATGATAATATTCATAATACACTCTGTTTTTGTCCTGTGCTTCCTTGTAGAAATTGCGGTGGTAAAGTTCACCATACTGCATCCGGCTTTTAAGCTGTTTTTTTCTGGCGGTTTTCAGTATTTCAGTCAGAGTATCGCCAAAATCAACAATCCTTACTTTCTTTCGCTTGGTCGGTCCGATGATGTTTTTATGTTTTGTGCCATCATAGCGGATACTTCTTTTAATGGTCAGGCATTGTTCTTCAAGATTGATGTCCTGCCATGTCAATCCGCAAACTTCACCGATACGAAGTCCCGCATAGTATGCGATCTGGATTGGCAGGATTGCAGGTGGATTCTTTACTTTGAGGTATTCTATCAGTCTCTCATAATCTTCATGGGAAATAGGCTGTATGCCTTCTTCTACCTCATCATCTGAGAATAAATCCACATCCTCTGCCTGTTTTTTCAGCTTAATATACTGCATAGGATTAAAAGTAATCAACTGTTTTGGAAATACTGCAAACCGGAAAGCCTGTTGTAATACTGCTGAAAAGGAATGGATGTAATCTTTACTGTATCCTTTTCTCACTTTTCCATCTGGAAATTCCCCACCGAATGTAAGCAGATCGAGAAATGCCTGTAAATGTTCAGCAGTAACGGTTTTTAATTTGCGTTCTGCAATCGGATGTTTCTTGATACAACGGATTGCACCAAGATAATTTTCCACTGTACCATTGCTGAGTGTTCCGACTTTCAGTTCTTCTTCCGCCCACATATCAAGAAGTTCTCCTACAGTAAGATTATCTGTCTTTGCGACAAATTTCTTGCTTTCGTAATCATCCATTGCCTGACGGAGCAGTTTTTCCGTTTCACTTTTACTTTCTGTTCCAGCGTATTCTTTCTGAACCAGATTGCCGCTTGCATCTTCTACATAGAAGCGGTAGTACCATTTCTTTCCTTTTTTTCTTACAGATCCTTTTGCCATAATCGTGTGTCTCCTTTCGATATCAGACAATCGGAACTGATGAAATGCTTCTTGCGTGTAAGTATATCATAACTCCGGTTGTCGTTCTATACCGAATCGGAATCCTCATACAAAACT
>CALMUC010000315.1 GCA_937872845.1 uncultured Lachnospiraceae bacterium
AGTCTCAATACTGCTTTTTCGTTTGCACCACCTTCGATTCTTTCCTTAACGATTTTAATGTTTCTATTATACCATAATGATACTATTATGAAAAATGAAAAAATAGTTCACGGTTTATATGCCAAAAATAATAAAAAAGTGTATCTTGAAAAGGCAACTTGCATATGCTATAATGGCGGTAGCTAAGAAAGAAATTATCAAATCCAAGCAGCACACCCCCTTTCTGTTGCCAGATTGGGTGCGACAACGTAGCTATTATATCATATATTCCAATTTTCTGGGGCGAAGAAGAATCAAATACAAACGTTTAATGCAATCAAGGCGTCAGTCCGGTATTTCCGGAACTGACGCCTTTTAAGCATTGGAAATTGTCAATGCCACTGTTTTGTCTTACATATACTTCTTCACAATATTCTCCATTACTTTCCACTTATGTTCCATATCAGAGACAAGTTTAAACTGTGTCCTTGCCCGGTCCAAATTCTGCCCCGGTCTGTGAATTTTAAAATAAATGTCTCCCTGAATATAATCCATAAGAAACCTCATTCCACATTCATAGGTCATAAGCCTAGCGCCCATCGGAAGCAGCTTTATCTCTTCCTGTGAAAGTTTTCCACCACAGCCCTCAATAAAGCCCTTCGCACATGCTTCAAAAAGCTCTAAATCGCACCACACTTTATCCAGATTTTGTTCATCCTCTAATGCTGTACTTGCTCCAATCCGCACCGCATCTCCAAAATCATTCATGGCTACCCCAGGCATTACAGTGTCCAGGTCAATCACACATATTCCTTTTTTGGTATCCTTATCCATGAGGACATTATTAATTTTTGTGTCATTATGAGTCACACGAAAACTGATTTTCCCACTTCTCAGCAAATCCTGAAAGCAGTCCACAATTTCTTCCCTGTCCAATACAAACTGAATTTCCTCCCGGACCAAATCCACTCTGCTGCACACATCCTCTTCCACTGCCTTTTTGAATGTCTCAAATCTTTCTCTGGTATCATGAAATCCCGGAATTGTCTCATGAAGTGTTTTCGCCGGATAATCCGCTAACATACTTTGAAATCTGCCAAATGCCAGACCGCCCTCATAAAGTATTTCAGGATTATCTATCAAATCATAGCTTACAGTATTTTCAATGAATACATAAGCTCTCCAATACTCACCTTCCGAGTCCACGTAATAGGGTTTCCCGTCTTTTGCAGGAATGACATTTAATGTCTCCCTCTCTGGATTTCCACCGTTAGCTGAAATTTTTCTTTTTAAAAATTCAGTGACTCCAACGATATTTTCCATTAATTCAACCGGGTTTTTAAAGATACTCTTGTTCATCTGCTGTAAAATATAATACTTTTTTACTCCCTGCTCGTTTTCAAATGTAACACGGTAAGTATCATTAATATGTCCATTTCCCCATGGAATTTCTTCTTTATATACACCTTCAAAACAGAAGTTTGCAGCCGCTTCTAATTTTCCGCAGAGCTGTTTTGGATAAAAATCATTCTCTTCCAGCTTTTTCACTGCTGCCATAACCATTGGTTTATCTTCCCTGTAGGTAACTCCATACCACTTTTCTGTTGTAAGAAGAACTTTTACTTCTGCTTTATTGCTATCTAACAGTCTGCTGACGACCGACGGAAGATAATATTCACATTTCAGTGGATTATGTTGCAGACCCTCCTGCAGAAAATCACGAAATCCATACGCAATCTCTGACAAAAATCCCTTGCTAAATCCCCATAAATTCATGGAAACAATCGTATCTCCTGCCAAATCCGTATAACTTTTTCCATCATCTTCCGTATATGCAGCATTCTCTCCACGTTTTACAATCGTTGTATGTTCTGTTACACTGACAAGTTTTCCATTACTATCAATATCACAGACACCTCTTGCCACACTTCCATTCTCCGTCAAAGTATTTTTCAACTGATACCCTACCATTGCATACTGATACTTTTCATTATCTTCATGCACACTCAGATAATCATAAATCTGCTTAAATGCTTCTCTTCCATAATAGTCGTCTGCATTAATCACTGCAAATGGTCCGTCAATCATATCTTTACAGCTTAAAATTGCATGCGCAGTTCCCCATGGCTTTACTCTTCCGGCCGGAACTTCAAATCCCTCCGGCAGATTTTCCAGCTCCTGAAATGCATATCTTACTTTCATAATCTTTTCTATACGATTCCCTATGACATTATGAAAATCTTCCGCATTCTCTCTTTTTATTACAAAAATAACCTCTTCAAATCCTGCAAGATAAGCATCATAAATAGAAAAATCAACAATAATATGTCCATATTCATCTACTGGATCAATCTGTTTCATTCCACCGTAACGGCTTCCCATTCCGGCTGCCATAATTACAAGTACAGGTTTCTTCATATTCTTTATACCTCCTGATTAAACAGCGTACCATTTAATCTCATTTGCCTCCATTTTCAACGCAAAACTGCTTCCATCTCCGCGATAGATAACCGTATTCTGTGACTCGTAGGTATTATTTACAACACAGAATTTGCCATTTTTTACATATGCATGTACTTCCACATTGAAATTTGTACTAAACCACTGATGTAATAAGTTTTCGCCATGTGTACTCCACAAAATGCTTCGATAAAGAATTCTGCTGTTCTCAAAGCTATATGGCAGTCCACTGATATAGACCGAACGGCCCTCACCAAATTCATGCACAGCCATCTGAACTTCTTTGTCCCTCTGTACCAGAATTTCTGTTCCCTCATACGCAAACATATTCTTCTTGCCCTCTCCGAAGTCAACAGGCTTTGTTGTATCTGCAAGAATAAAGTGATTTTTGTGTTCTTCCCAGTTATACTTATCGTAGTTTAAGGTAAATCCGGTTTCTTTTTCCACACCAATTAAATCAGCAAGCTGCAGATAATGTCCCTGATACTGGTGTCCTGCCGGTTCCCCGACACCGATAAATCCACCGCCCCGGTAGA
>CALMUC010000316.1 GCA_937872845.1 uncultured Lachnospiraceae bacterium
CAGTGTGGAAAGATTTAATTTCTATTCATTTGACAAGAAAAAGATAAATCGTTGGGTTGATGCTATCTATACAGCCATGGGTTGTGACATTGAAACCAGAAGTGACAATTCTAAAAGTATTATTGCTGAAGGTTCTTTGGCAGGAACGGTTAAAGAAGTCGGCGGACAATTCATAAATGCAGGATCAGAACTTTTAGGAGCAATTGGTATTAATCTCCCAGAGAAAAAATCCACTGTAAATCAAAATAAAGAAAGTGTAACAAAAAAATGTGTATCATGTTCCGCTCCACTAATTGGATACAAGGGACAATTAGTCAAGTGTAAATATTGTGATACCAAACAGACATTATAGGATGAATGGAGAGATAATATGGGCATAATTCAGGCATTTACAGGAGCCATAAGTGGTACATTTGCAGATCAGTGGAAAGATATAATTACTGCATCGACATTTGATGAGCATGTAGTTGTATCTCCCGGAGTTCAACAGGCTTCAAATAATGGACGAGGAACTAATTTTTATGGATCTAATGGAATAATTTCAAATGGATCAAAGATTTTTGTTCCAGAAAATACGGCTGCATTTATCTTTAGTCAATCTGGAATCGAAGAAGTTATTACCGTAGCTGGCGGCTATGAATATCAAAATGGTCAGGAAAGTGTATTTAATGGAGATAAGATCAGCAAATCTATATTGGGGCAGATAAAAGATAGAGTTGGTTACGGCGGAATATCATCAGATAATAAACAGATTGCTTTTGTAAATTTACGTGAAATTAGAGATATCAAATTCGGAACAAAGGGTCCGCAGATGTATAATGATATCTACTATGGAACTGATTTAGAAATATTTGCATTTGGTTCATTTACAATAAGAATAACCGATCCCGTCAAATTTATTAGGAATTATGTTCCAGCAAATGTAACGTATTATTCGTTTGATGACGAAACAGTTAGATCTCAGATTCTCGCAGAATTTTTACAATCATTTTCAGTAGCACTCAATTCACTTTCTGAATCATATAGAATCTCACAGCTTCCTTCTCAAGCGACAGAAATAGCAAAGTTAGTCTCTAATGATTCCGATAATGCAGGTACATGGGAAGAACGTTTTGGATTCAAGATTATTCAAGTTGCAATAGAAAACATTGAATTTACTGAAGCTTCCCGTGAATTAGTAATGCAATATTCAGCTAACAAGATGAATCTTAAGGCTTATGATGACGTATCTCAAAAGGCATCAAATATTGCTGCACAGCAGAAAATCGCTCAAGGTATACAAGATAATGGCCTGGGAAATATGGGTGGTATGGTTTTTGGAATGAATATGGCACAGGGGCTAAGTAATACAGCAGAACAAAAATCAGATACTGTTTCACTGGATGATCAGATTGCAAATCTTAAAAAGCTTAAAGATCTTATGGATGCTGGAATTCTTACACAAGAAGAATTTGATATTAAGAAAAAAGAGATATTGGGATTGTAATAATATAGCTTTATAAAACAATAGACTTCTCGCCTAAATCGCAACTTATTTTGTACTTAATTGTTCCTTATCAAAACAGATTGCTATGTGTCCCTGTTCTTGTAAGAAATAAGTACACTTCCTCATCAGATATCAACATATTCATTTCAGGCATCCGATTGCCACAGTAGTTTCCGCATGTTATACCTCAGTCAGTTGATGCTCCGTTATGTTTCCTTTTCTGACATCATCAATTCTACGTTTCAGTTCAGCTGATTCAGCAGGTGTAAACCCATTTTCATCACGTGCTGAAAACATCATACTCTGTGAACGCACAGCCTGTCTGATAAGAGCAAGCGTCGCTGATGACATAGAAAGACCAAATTCATCACATAAATTGTTATAACGCTCTCTGGTTTTTTTATCTATCTTAAACGTGAAGTTGGTTGTTTCAGATTTTACATTTTTAACAGACATCTTGATGTACCTCCTTGATAATACTAATTAATGTCTGCTCA
>CALMUC010000317.1 GCA_937872845.1 uncultured Lachnospiraceae bacterium
CTCCGCCTTTTCCCGTAAAAATATAAATTCGATTCATTTTTTTCTCCTCGTATTATATAGTAGTAGTTTTTATAGACCCTCTCCAAGGTCTTTACAACTATTAGGTCATAGTCCATTCTTTACCTCTTCTGTAGGTTCGGCTATGATATATAAGATGCTGTGGATTGGTTTATTTCTCCTACCACTTGATGGTTTTAGGAAGGCTCCAACCACAGTCTCTTTGTTCATTTGTTAATCAGTTAGATACCGCATGACGGTTTATTTAGAACGAGGTTACAATCGCAAGGAGCACCCTGTGGTTTTAAAACAGCATTCATACATTTCAAAGGAGATTTATTATGATTTACATAGGAATTGATGTTGCAAAGGATAAGCATGATTGCTTTATCACCAACTCTGATAGCGAAGTGTTGTTTAAAGCATTTACCATCGCCAACAACTTAGATGGTTTTAATGATCTCTATCAAAAGATTGAATCCGTTATGGATGATGTGACAAAAGTAAAAGTAGGACTGGAAGCCACTGGACACTATAGTTACAATCTCCTTGGATATCTCATTGATAAAGGTCTGCCCACCTATGTTATCAATCCGTTACATACAAATCTGTACAGAAAAAGTCTAAGCCTTAGACAGACGAAAACGGATAAAGTAGATGCCCGCACGATTGCTTCCATGCTCATGTCTGATGTGAACTTAAAGTCCTACTCAGACACATCTTACCACAACGAAGAGTTAAAGTCATTAACTCGTTATCGTTTTGATAAAGTAAAAGAACGTGCCAAGCTAAAAACTTCCGTTTCAAGACTGGTCTGTATCTTATTCCCTGAATTAGAAAAACTTGTACCAACACTTCATATGGCATCTGTTTATGCATTGCTTTCTGAATTTCCCAGTGCTAAACATGTAGCTACTGCACACCTTACCAGACTTACAAATCTTCTTTCCAAATCTTCCAAAGGTCGATATGGTAAAGATACTGCTATTACTTTCAGAGATTCTGCAAGAGCTTCTATCGGCTCAAATATGCCAGCCAAATCTCTTGAATTGAAGCACACCATCAAACTTATTCAGGAACTTGATTCAGAGATTGATGAAATCGAAAATGAGATTAAAATCATCATGGATGAAATCAACTCTCCAATTCTTAGCATTCCTGGAATCAACTATCGCATGGGAGCTATGATTATTGCCGAGATCGGTGATTTCAATCGTTTTGATTCTCCTGATAAGATCTTAGCTTATGCCGGCTTTTCACCATCAACATATCAATCCGGACAACTGGATGGTGCCTACGCACATATGGAAAAACGTGGCTCCAGATACCTGCGATACGCTTTGTATAATGCCACCAAATATGTCTGCCACTGGGATCCAACATTTGCAGCCTATCTTGCTAAAAAACGAGCGGAAGGTAAACATTACAATGTTGCCATATCACACGCTGTAAAGAAATTGGTTCGAGTGATTTATCATCTTGAAAAAACAAAGCAGCAATACATAAAAGCAGCTTAAATCTTTCTAATTCAATACTCCTTTTTTGAGCACCTATCACGATGCTCTTTTTGTCATGCAGTTTTCAAGGTTCAAGGAACTCTAACTGAGTTCCAAATATATCTAAAATACATTTCTGTACTTTATTCAAAAAATATCATTTTAAGGCTTGACTTTTAATAGTTAGTCTTCCTCTACAGGTGGGAGATGAATTGCAGAAAAAGAAAAACAGAACACTTGTTCTACAATACAAAGTGTGGTATACTATAATC
>CALMUC010000318.1 GCA_937872845.1 uncultured Lachnospiraceae bacterium
AGTACCAAATGATCCTCAGAAGCCTTTTGTCACAAGCGGTGTTCGTGTAGGAACTCCTGCCGTTACAACAAGAGGGGCAGTTAAAGAAGATATGTTTACAGTGGCTGATGCATTTAAGGCTGCAATTATTGATAAGGATAAAAACAGAGCAGAGGATCTTGTCAAGAGCATTACAGATAAGTATCCGCTTTATGCAGATTAATATTAAGAAGATATATAAAATGGAAGATCAAACAAATAACACAAATTCAAATAATCAAAATCAGCCGGGTAATGGAAATGGCGGTAATGGGCGCGAACCACAATTTAATGGTTCGCGTCATACCGCCATTCTTATTATCATATCAGTTGTACTTGCGCTGGTTTTTTGGCTGCAATTCAATAATTTCAGAGCATTTAGTGAAAAGGAAGTTACATATGATAAGTTTCTTGATGCAGTAGATGACAGAAAAGTTGATTCTGTAGAAATAAAAGGCAGCAAGATTTTTTACACATTGAAGGAAGAAAAAAAATCTTCAGAAAATATAAAGTATTTCGTTGTCAGAACGGATGATTATGATCTTGTGAATCGTCTTCACAGTGCTGGTGTTACATTTAAAGAAATTGACAGTTTAGGCAGTGAAATTATAAAAGAGATAGTTTCAACCCTGCTGATGGTTCTTATATTCTTTATTTTCATTTCATATATTACAAAAAGAGCCGGGAATGGCGGTATATTTGATGCCGGCAAAGCAAAGGCCAAAATATATGGTATGCAGAAAAATACAGGTGTTACATTTAAAGATGTTGCAGGTGAAGAAGAGGCCAAAGAATCATTGGCAGAGATGGTTGATTTTCTGAAAAGACCTGATAAGTATCTTGAAATTGGAGCACATCTTCCTAAAGGAGCACTTTTGGTCGGACAGCCGGGAACTGGTAAAACATTACTTGCAAAAGCTGTGGCTGGAGAAGCTGGCGTTCCGTTTTTTTCTATCTCTGGTTCTGAATTTATTGAAATGTATGTTGGTGTAGGAGCCAGTCGTGTGAGGGATTTATTTAAGCAGGCAGAGACAAAAGCACCTTGTATTATTTTTATAGATGAGATAGATGCGATTGGAAGATCAAGAGATACCAGACATCAGGGAGGTGATTCTGAAAGAGAACAGACTTTGAATCAGCTTCTCGCTGAAATGGATGGATTCGATACTGCAAAGGGTATAATTGTGCTTGCTGCAACAAATCGTCCAGAAGTTTTAGATAAGGCACTTCTTAGACCTGGTAGATTTGACCGGAGAGTTATTGTGGACAGTCCTGATCTTATCGGGCGTGAACAAATTCTGCGTGTTCATTCGAAAAATGTAAAAATGGACGAGACAGTAGATTTGCATGAATTGGCATATGCAACCAGCGGATCAGTGGGTGCAGATCTTTCAAATATAATAAATGAGGCAGCACTTACAGCTGTAAGAAAACATAAAAAATATGTATCACAGGAAGATCTTATTGAATCTGTGGAAGTTGTATTTGCAGGCAAGGAGAAGAAAGACCGCATTATGGGACCTGAAGAAAAGAAGATTGTGGCGTATCATGAAGCAGGACATGCTCTTCTTACAATACTTCAAAAACATACAATGCCTGTTCAAAAAATAACTATAATTCCAAGAACAATGGGGTCGCTCGGATACGTATGGCAAACCCCTGAGGAAGAAAAATTTCTGGAAACACAGGCAGAAATGGAGGCTCATCTTGTTATTGCAATGGGTGGACGTGCTGCAGAAGCATTGAAATTTTCATCTGTTACGTCGGGAGCTGCAAATGATATTGAACAGGCTACAAATGAAGCGCGTCAGATGGTTACAAGATTTGGAATGTCAGAGAAATTTGGAATGGTTCAGCTTGAGACTGTTACTGGCGAATATCTTGATTCAAGGAGTATGCTTCAATGTGCAGATGAAACAGCAGCCAAGATTGATTCGGAAGTGAAAAATATAATAAAGAAGGCATACGGCAAGGCTTTTAAACTTTTGAAGAAAAATGAAAATGTATTGGATGCTGTAGCCGCATATCTTGTGGAGAATGAATCAATTACCGGAAAGGAATTCATATCAATTTACAATAAAATAACAGGTGAGACAGTTGAAGCAAATGAAATAAAAAATATTGATTTTTCAAAAAGAAATACAATATCTGAAAAGCAGGATTCAAATTACGATATGAATAATAATGCAAATTGTGATACTCATCATAATGTTAATCATGATGAGTATTTAACCTCAGTTCAAAATGAAGAAAAAAATCAGGAAAAAAGTAAGTCGACATATCATGTTTATGCCAGTGAAGAATTCTATAAGCATCGTGATGAAATATTAAATAATAATGAATTTCATAATGATGGAGTCCCTGATGATAAAATTCAAGATATAAAAGATGAACAGGAAGAGGTGGATACAACACCTAAACCGTGGGAAATTTTTGCTGAAAAACAAAAAAATTGTCTGTCTGCAGATAATGATGCAGAGACAGAAGAAAATGCAGAAAAAGAGTTAACAGAAGAACAAAAAGAAGAATTGGATGGTGAATCCAAAGAAGGTATTGAAGAAATATCTGATGTTTCTATGGAAAATAATTCGGAAATTATACCAGAAGAAGCAGATACATCATCAGAAAAGAAAAATGATTCAGCAGAAGAGTAAGATAATTTATTATAAGAGATAAATGCTCTGACATAAAAAGTAAAATGGTTCTATAAAAATAAAACTGTCATCCAAATATGTAAGTGAAGAATAAATCTGTTTTTGCTGATCACTTATAATAAAAAAGGATGGCAGTTTTTTTATAACGCTCATAATATAAAATGTTTATTGAAGTTAATGCAGCATATAGGAATATGCGTTATATAATAAAAATTATTTCGATAATTCATCAAGATTTTTGCCATAAGATGGAAGAAATTCCTCTGAAAAATCACGTACCTCAGGAAATTCCTTTTTCATTTCATCAAGACATGAACTTATAGTTTCCTTAGCGGTTTTAAATTCCATATTTCCGAAAGAACACTCTTCTATACATTTAATGTAAGCAGAAATTTTATCTGCAGCTTTAACCAATCGGCGCATATATGCATCATCAGGATCTTGTTTGGCTGAAGTGAAAATTTCTTCATACTTAGGGCGCAGATCATTTGGCAGCTTATCTAAAAGCTTGTATTCTGCAATTCGTTCAATGTTTTTATATGCATCTCTCATTTCTTCATTATAATATTTTACAGGAGTGGGCATGTCGCCGGTGATTATTTCTGAACAGTCATGAAAAAGTCCTATTAATGCAGCTTTTTCGGCATTCAGATTTTTACCATAACGAATATTTGCAATTGTACAAAGTGCATGAGCAATCATTGAAACTTCAAGAGAGTGTTCGCTTAAATTTTCAGGGCGGGATGAGTGCATAAGAGCCCAGCGTTCAATATATTTCATGCGTGAAATAGTTGCGAAAAAATTGCATTCTTTTTTATTAGTATCCATAATATACCTCACTTATGTTTAAACAGTTTTAAAAAAATTTTATCACAAAGATAGATATTGTGGAATGAATAGATTGGTCTTTTGATAAATTGCAGTGAGATTGTGGCAAAGATTTTGTGTGGCAGCTTAATCATATATGTGAGATAATTGGAATCGTAATATATAAAAAGAAAAGAGGGATTTAAATGATTCAGGATATAGAACCTTCTGAATTTGATAATCATTATATTTCTGTCAGAACCCCGAAAGAATCAGATTATTTTTTGTTCTTTAATAGTGGCGGAAAATTGATTTTAAACAATGATGAAAGTTTCCTAAAAATAAAAGAAGCAAGATATATATTTTATGATAATCTTCAATTTTTATATCTTTTTAGTGTCGATGGTAAAGGGATTTTTACTGTCTGGGATGAAAAAGAAAGATGGAAGATTGAAAAAAGGCTGGAAGGAATTCAGATTAAAGGCAGGATTCAGCTGTTGGGAATTCGAAATCTGAGATTTGATCATAAACTTCCAAAGATTATGATGTTCACAATATTTACGGCAAAACACCTGAATGACTGGTACAGTTCAAACATATTCTGTGGAAAATGTGGTAATAAACTAATTCATAAAAAAGATGAAAGAGCTCTTGCCTGCCCGGCATGCAAATCAGTTATTTATCCAAGAATCAATCCGGCTGTAATTGCAGCTGTGACAAATAATGATAAACTTCTGCTCACAAAATACAGTGACAGAGATCTTCCATATTATGCACTTGTTGCCGGATTTACTGAAATAGGTGAGACACTTGAACAGACAGTAAAAAGAGAAGTTATGGAAGAGACGGGATTAAAGGTGAAAAATATAAGGTATTATAAATCTCAGCCATGGGCCCCTGCAGATGATATCCTGATGGGATTTTTCTGCGATGTAGACGGAAGCGATGAAATTCATATAGATTTAAATGAACTGAAAACAGGAATTTGGGTAAGAAGAGAAAATATCATAGGTCAGCCGGATGATTACAGTCTTTCAAATGAAATGATGAAGATATATAGAGACGGTCTTGAGCCCCTAAAACATTAACCATATCTTATTTTAAAAAAGTGTATTAACTTGCATTTTGATATAAATTCCCGTATAATATCGGACGTGAAACGCTTCCGTGGCTCAGTTGGTAGAGCAATTGATTCGTAATCAATAGGTCACCGGTTCAAATCCGGTCGGAAGCTATTAGTTAAAATGGGAAGTTGAGAGATGCAAAGTGTCAAAAGCTTTGCATCTTTTTCTGTATAGAGAGTAAGTTTGAATTTAAAAGCGCTAAAAACTTTGTGCAATTTTTATGCAGTGATGAATTCTGAGTTTCAAGAAAGGAGTAAAAATGCCAAATATTAATGATTATCTTGACTGGCGTGGAGATATTCCATTTTCTGTAGATCCATTTAATGAAGTTGACAGTTTGATACTTTCAGAGTTGTCATACACAGATTTTGATGGAATAGTACCACAAAACCCGAGAAAACTTATTTCTGTTAAGAAAATGCAAAGTATGTTTTTTGATAAATATGATCGTGATGAAATTCGCAGTCAGGTATCATTGATAAAAGAAGCTCCGTTTTTATTAGATAAACTGATAAAATCAAAAAGATTTGAAAATTTAAAAGCTGCTTGTTATGTTAATGATATAAGAACTGACCTTGATGCTCAAATGTCTGCCGTAACATTTTTTCCTGGAGATGGAACAAGTTTTGTAGCTTTTCGTGGAACAGATACAACACTCGTAGGATGGAAAGAAGATTTCAATTTCAGTTTTAAAAAGAAAACAGAAGGACAAATAAGGGCAGTAGAATATCTGAACCATATTTACAAAATGAGATTCATCATGCCTCAATATGCACAGCATTCATTTGAAAAAATCAGAGTTGGCGGGCATTCAAAGGGCGGGAATTTTGCTGTATTCGCATCGGCATTTTGTCATGAGGAAATAAGAAAAAATATTATTGAAATTTATTCACATGATGGTCCGGGATTTATTAAACAGGTAACGGACTCCAGAGAATATGAAAATGTAATTCCTAAAGTGTGCAGCATAATGCCTGAAGGTTCAATGATAGGGGTTCTTCTGTCTAACAGGATTGCAAGAAAATTTATTAAAAGCTCTGGAAAGGGGGCAATGCAGCATGATGCATTAACCTGGCAGGTTGAGAGAAATCATTTTGTTCAGTCTGAATCAAGAACTATCGGTAGTGTATTTTTTGATGAAACAATGCAGAAATGGCTGAGCAAAATTTCGGATGAAGAAAAGAAAGATTTTACTGATGCATTTTTTCTTGTATTAGAGTCAACAGGAATGACCACATACTCTGAAATTGTAAAAAATAAGATGAAAGCTATAAGTGAAATGCACAAAGCTGTCAAAGAAATGCCAAGAGAAAGGCAGCAGGAATTTAATGAAATATTAAAACTGTTTCTTAAAACAGGCAGGGAAGAACTGCAGAAAAGTACAAAGAAAGTATGAGACTGATTAAATTCGAAAAAAAGGAACAAGACCATCGTGATCATTATCATTTTTAGTTATAACGTCAGCTGATTTTTTGACACTTTCTTTTCCGTTTATCATAGCAATTCCAAGATTGGCTGTTTTTATCATGGAAATGTCATTTTCTTCATCGCCCGCGGCAATAGTATCGTAAAGTGGAATATTTAAAATTTCAGCAAGACTTTTTACGGCATTTCCTTTCCCGGAAAGTTTAGGAATTATTTCCAGATAGTTTTTGTTGGAGTAAATAACGTTGAGTGCAGATGAAAAATTTTTTGAAAGTGCAATTCTGAATTCCTCAAGCTTATTAAAATCATGAAGCTCAATTGCTATTAATTTGCAAGGTTCATAAGTAAGTTCATTCATAATATTATCTGTAATTATGGCAGGAGTTCTGATTGCGCGGCGATAGAATGTCATTTCGTCACTATAAGAATTTGAAACGATATAATTGTCATTATATGTATGAACATATATATGATATTCATTGGCAATTTCAAGTACTTTCTTTACTGTATCAAAAGGTATGCCAATGCGCTTTAATATCTTATTATTTTCAAGATCGTAAATCAGTCCGCCGTTAAATGAAGCAATTATTGTTCCTGAAAATGTAAGATTAAGAGAATTACATACTGATTTAGAACTTTGAAGATCACGACCTGTACAGATAACAAATCTGTTGCCATGAGCTGCAAAATTCTTTAATGCATTGAATGTGGCTGGACTTATTTTCTTATCAGTTGTAAGAAGAGTTCCGTCTAAATCAAGGAAAAATAGTTTCATAAATTTAATCATGTGAAAAATATTAAAAATAATTCATATAGAACTATTTTAAATGGTGATTCACACAGCCTCCTTTTAGCAAAAATGCCGGTTCATAAAATTTGATTTAAAAGACTTAAATTATGTTACAATAAATTCTATAAATTTACTATCAGAAAGAAGCATAAAATGTTAGAAAACTTATCTGAAATAAAGCATAAAAAATGGTATAAACATCTTTGCACGATTAACAGGCATAAAATAGAAGTTGGGGAAAACTGTTTCAGGTGTACTCTTTATAAACAAGGACTATTGCATGATTTGTCCAAATATTCATGGACTGAGTTCAGAGTCGGGGCAAGATATTATCAAGGAGATAGAAGTCCAAATGAAGCTGAACGCGAGGATATTGGTGTAACAACTTCGTGGCTGCATCATAAGGGTAGAAATAAGCATCATCTGGAATATTGGGTTGATTATGATCTGGTAAAAAGAAATGGACAGCTTATAGGACAGAAAATGCCCGATAATTATATAGTTGAGATGTTTTGTGACAGAGTTGCTGCAAGTAAAATTTATAAAAAGGATTCTTATACAGATAAATCGCCTCTTGATTACTATCTTAACGGGAAGAGCATAAAACTTTTGCACCCTTATACAAAAGCAAAGCTTGAAATGCTTCTGAATATGCTGGCAGAATATGGCGAGGAGAAAACTTTTGCATATTGCAGGAAATATATGAAAGCATATAGAACATATCTTAGGATGAAAGGTGAATTTGTTGATTTCTGATAAGGGTTTATAAATATAAAATTGCTGACTTTTGCAGTGAGTAAATATTTATAAAAAGGGTTTTTAAAATAATATTTACAATTTGGGGTGGAATAATTTGGCGAATTTTACACATTTACATGTTCATACTTGTTACAGCCTTCTTGATGGCGCCGCTAAAATACCAGAGCTTGTTTCACGGGCGAAGGAACTGGGATTTGATTCGCTTGCCATAACAGATCATGGTGTAATGTACGGCTGTATAGATTTCTACAGAGAATGCAGAAAACAGGGAATAAAACCTATTATCGGATGTGAGGTGTATGTTGCACCTGGATCACGCTTTGATCGTGAACATACTGATGAAAAAGAACGTTATTATCATCTGATTTTATTGGCTGAGAATAATGAAGGATATGAGAATCTTTCTAAGATAGTTTCACTTGGATTTATTGATGGGTTCTATTATAAACCGCGTGTTGATAAAGAGGTAATTCAAAAATATCATAATGGAATAATCTGTCTTTCTGCTTGTCTTCAGGGAGAAGTTGCATTTTATCTTAGGCGTGGACTTTATGACACGGCAAAGAAAACAGCACTTGAATATATGGGTATTTTTGGTGATGGAAATTATTTCCTTGAAATGCAGGACCATGGTTATTCAGATGACCATATTGTGAATCAGGGAGTTATGAGACTTCATGAGGAAACAAAAATTCCGGTTGTATGTACAAATGATTCACATTATATAAAAGCAGAAGACGCTGAAGCACATGATGTGCTGCTTTGTATACAGACTGGAGCAAAGGTTAATGATGAAAATAGAATGCGGTATGAAGGCGGACAATATTATCTGAAATCTGAAGATGAAATGCGCCATCTGTTTCCATATGCTGCTGAAGCATGTGATAATACATATAATATTGCCCAAAGGTGTAATGTTGAAATAAAATTCGGTGAATATAAAATTCCTCACTATGATGTTCCAGATGAATATTCTGATGCATATGAATATTTAAAAACATTATGTGATAAAGGAATAGAAAGCAGATATGGAAATCCGGTTCCGGAAGATGTAGAAGAGCGTCTATTGCATGAACTGGATGTAATAAAGAAAATGGGTTTTGTTGATTATTTTCTTATAGTCTGGGATTATGTGAATTATGCAAGAAGTGAGGGAATTCCGGTAGCTCCAGGCAGAGGATCGGCAGCAGGTTCTATAATTTCATATGCACTTAGAATTACAGATATAGATCCTATTGGCGGAGATTTGCTTTTTGAAAGATTTCTCAATCCAGAAAGAGTTACAATGCCTGATATAGATATTGATTTTTCGGATACAGGGCGGCAGAAAGTAATTGATTATGTAACAAATAAGTATGGTAAAGAATGTGTTGCAGGTATTATTGCATTTGGTACTCTCAAAGCACGAAATGTAATTCGTGATGTCGGAAGGGTTTTGGATTTTCCATATGCAACTGTGGATGCAATTGCAAAATCTATTCCTGCAAGTACGAAAATATCTTTACATGAAGCTCTTGAAATAAGCCAGGATTTTAAAAAATTTTATGAAAGCAGTGATGAAATTAAATATCTTGTTGATATTGCAGAGCAGCTTGAGGGAATCCCGAGACAGGTTCAGGTTCATCCGTCAGGAGTTGTTATCGGTGGAGAACCAATTGGAAATTTTGTACCTCTTTGCGAAAATAATGATGTAGTCTGTACTCAATATGTCGGGACGACTGTCGAAAATCTGGGACTTTTGAAAATGGATTTTCTCGGTTCTAAAATTCAGACAGTTATAGAGAATACTTTAAAAAGTATAAAACTCAGAACTGGTGAACAGGTAGATATTGAGCATGTAAGTCGTGATGATTCTAAGGTGTTTACACTTTTATCAAGAGGAGACTGCGATGGTGTATTTCAGCTTGAATCCGGTGGAATGCAGAATTTCATGAAACAGTTAAAACCGAAATCACTGGAGGATATGGTTGCAGGTATTTCGCTTTACAGACCTGGACCTATGGATTATATTCCAAAGTATATCAATGGTAAGGAACATCAGGATGAAGTGACATACGAAACACCTGAACTTGAACCAATTCTTGCTCCTACATATGGCTGTATTGTATATCAGGAACAGGTAATGCAGATAGTTATGAAACTTGCAGGATATTCTATGGGAAGGGCAGATCTTGTAAGACGTGCAATGGCAAAAAAACATCCTGAAGAGATGGCAAAAGAACGAAAAAATTTTGTATATGGTTCAGAAGAATTAGGTGTGCCTGGATGTTTGAAAAATGGTGTCTCTGAGAAAGCAGCAAATACAATTTTTGATTCTATGGAAGACTTTGCAAGTTATGCTTTTAATAAGTCACATGCAGCATCATATGCTGTTGTGGCATATGAAACAGCATGGTTGAAAACTTATTACCCAAAGGATTTTATGGCATCTCTTTTGACAAGTTTCAGAGATTCGCAGACAAGGATTTTGAAATATATAGAAGCAGCCAGAAGGATGGGTATAAAAATGCTTCCGCCTGATGTAAATGAAGGCGATGGTAATTTTACGGCAACAGATGATGGAATAAGGTATGGACTTTCTGGTATTAAATCAATTGGAGATAATGTTGTAAGTGAGATAGTGGCAGAAAGAGAGAAAAATGGAAAGTTCAGTGATCTTCAGGATTTTTGTACCAGGATGACTGCAAAAGAAGCAAATAAGAGGTGCCTTGAGAGTTTTATAATGGCAGGAGCATTTGATAGTTTTGGAAAAAACAGAAGACAGATGATGATGGTATATCCTGACATTCTTGAAACTGCAAGCAGGGAGAAAAAAGAAAACATTTCCGGCCAAATGAGTCTGCTTGATTTTATAAATCCGGAAGCAGGTAGAGATCAGTTCAAAGTTAAGTATCCTGAAATTGAAGAATTTCCCAAGGATGTTTGCTTGAAGGGTGAAAAGGATATACTTGGTGTCTATATAAGCGGACATCCTCTTGACGGTTATCGTGATGTATTAAAAGTAAAGGCAAACAGTACTGCAGCAGATTTTCAGGTTGATGAGGAAGATGGCAGAGCAGAAGCTGTTGATAATGCTGAATATACGATTGGCGGATTAATAAGTCAGATGAGAATTATCCTGACAAAGAAAAATGAAAATATGGCATTTGTTACATTGGAAGATTTGACTGGCACCGTAGAAATTGTTGTATTTCCGAGGGTATTTGAAAAATATAGAAATATGCTGACTGAAAATAATGCAATTCTTGTAAGCGGGAGGGCACAGGTATCAGAAAGAGAAGCCAAAATTCTGGCATCAGACATTTGTTCTCTGCAGGAAGCATCTGAGAAAATTGAAGCGGAAAATTCAAAATTGTGGATTCTGTTTTCAGATAAAGAAGAATTTATAAAAAGAGAGAAAGAACTGGAAAAGTTTATAGAGAATAACCCGGGATATACAGATGTGTACTGCAAATTGAATAGAGAACAGCAGGCAAAAAAAATGAATAAATGCATAAATGCCGATGCAGTCATGCAGTTAGAAAAAATTTACGGAAAAGAAAAAGTAAGGCTTGTAATAAAGAAAGATTAATAATGAAAGGAAATAAAGTATATGGCACAGCATATAGCGGTATTGACGAGTGGTGGAGATGCACCAGGAATGAATGCAGCAATCCGGGCAGTTGTTCGTGCTGCAGCGCGTCATGATATGAAAGTAACAGGAATACGTAAAGGATTTAATGGACTTTTAGATGGTGATTTTATTCAACTTGATAAAAACGACGTTGCAGATACGATTCAAAGGGGAGGAACATTTCTTTATACAGCAAGGAGTGAGAAATTCCGGACATTGGAAGGGCAGAGGCAAGGGGCCGAAAACCTGAAAAAAGCAGGAATAGACGCACTTGTAATTATAGGAGGAGATGGTTCATTTGAAGGGGCAAGACGTCTTTCAGATTTAGGAATCAATACAATGGGAATTCCGGTCACAATTGATAATGATGTTGCATGTTCAGATTATACTATAGGATTTGATACAGCTGTAAATACTGCAATGGAAGCAATAGATAAAATTCGTGATACATCCACATCACATGAAAGAGTTTCGATTGTTGAAGTAATGGGAAGGGGCGCGGGATATATTGCACTTTGGTGTGGAATTGTAAATGGAGCTGAGGATATTCTTATACCTGAAATGTTTGATGGAAATCTGCAGGTTTTTATTGACAGGCTCGCCAGCCATATTATTGAAAATCGTAAGAAAGGGAAAACTCATCATATAATTATAAATGCGGAAGGTATTGGGCATACTTATGAGATATCAAAGAAACTTGAGGATATTACAGGTATTGGAACAAGAGCCACAATTCTTGGATATCTTCAAAGAGGTGGAAGCCCTACAGCAAAAGATCGTATGCTTGCTTCACTTATGGGAGATTATTCTGTAGAAGAAATAGCAGCAGGCAGAAAAAATGAAATTATTGCAATTCACGAAAATCATATAGCGGCATATCCTATAAATGAAGCATTAAACAGTTTTAAAGATATAGATCCATTTATGTATAAAGTTTCACAGATGATGGTCAGGTAAAAAAAATGGAAAAAATCTTATCATTAACAAATGAAAAAATAAAAAGACTTGTTCGCCTTTTTGATAAAGAAAAAGAAAGAAAATCGGAAAATTGTTTTCTTGCAGAAGGGCTGCGGCTTGTTTCCGAAATGCCGGAAGATAAATTGAAAGAACTGTATGTAACAGAAGAATTTCTTGAAAAAATTGAGAATGAAGAAGATACTGGAAATATTAAAGTTATAAAGAATATTATAAAAAAAGCAGATTCTGAAAAAAAATGTTACATATTGACACATGATGCAATGAAAAAGGCAGCATCTACAGATTCTCCGCAAGGAATTATTGCAATAGTGCAAAGATATTCATGGGAACTTAAAGATTTATCAGGCATGGAAGACAAAGCACTGATTGTAATACTTGACCATTTACAGGATCCTGGTAATGTCGGAACGATATTTCGTACAGCTGAAGCGGCAGGTGCAACAGGAATTCTGGTAAGCAATGATACGGCAGGAATCTATACACCTAAAGTTGTCCGTTCCACAATGGGAGCAATTTTTAGAGTCCCATTTATTATAAGTGAAACACGTGAAGACTTTATATCATATATAGAAAAAATTCATAAAAATGGAATTGTGATTTATGGAATGCATTTAGATGGAAATGAATTTTTCAGCCGTAATTATAAAAAATCTGCAGCTTTTTTGATTGGAAATGAAGGAAATGGACTGGGAGAGGATACAGCAAAAGAAGCAGATGAATTGATTCGTATTCCTATGAAAGGAAAAGTCGAGTCATTAAATGCGGCGATGTCAACGACAATAGTTTTATATGAAGCGTTAAGACAGAGAACAATGTAATATTAAAGCCAGATGAATTATGATTCAGGAAATTTAAAAAAATTGTTTTTATTTTATAGTTATTAATTCTTATCTAATGGTTGACTAACAGTGATTACAATGATATATTGAAAAAATGTAGAGGTGCGGATGCAAAGAGTATCAGTTCAGATGCTGTTGCAGCAAAAGAAGAACAAGAAAAAGGTACATCCGCCGAAGTTTTTTTTCAGCAAACAGGAAAAGGGCTGGGAACGTGGAGAATATTCACGTTACTGTCATCAATGAGCAGTATTTTGTTCGGATTGATGGAGAGCTACGGAATGTGATAAAACGAAACACAGACATTGTGCAAGTATAATTACGGACCGGAGTTTATCCGGTCCGTTCTTTTGTTAAGGAGGATAAATATATGTCAATTTTTAAAGGATCAGGAGTAGCACTTATTACACCATTCAATGATGACTTATCTGTTGATTATGATGGGCTTAGAAGACTTGTCGATTTTCATGTAGAGCATGGAACAGATGCTATTATTGTATGTGGAACATCAGGAGAAGCTGCAACACTTACAGAAGAGGAACACCTTGAAGCCATAGCAGTTGTTGCAGAGCAGGCGAATGGCAGAATTCCTGTTATTGCAGGAACAGGTTCTAATGATACGAGAGCGGCAGTTTATCTTTCACAGGAAGCAGAGAAATGTGGTGTTGATGGACTTCTTGTTGTCACACCTTATTATAATAAGGCAACTCAATCAGGACTTATACATCACTTTACAAGTGTTGCAGAGTCAGTAAAGCTTCCGATAATCCTTTACAATGTACCAAGTCGTACAGGTACAAATATTCAGCCTGAAACAGCGGTGACACTTGCAAAAAATGTTGAGAATATTGTAGGTATTAAAGAAGCATCAGGTAATATTTCACAGATAGCGACACTTGCTGCACTTGCAGATGGATGTATAGATATCTATTCAGGAAATGATGATCAGATAGTTCCCTATAAACCTGGGCA
>CALMUC010000319.1 GCA_937872845.1 uncultured Lachnospiraceae bacterium
TTTGTGGAAAAGTCACTGATTCGGATATTTTCACTGTATTCATGGTCGATCTTTTCTTTTATGATCTCGATTACTTCTTCAGCCTTTATATCTGAGGCATCCTGCACCTGACCATCACCTGGGAAATCCGGGCAAAGTATACGAACAGCTTTTTCTATGGCAGCATTGAGTTTATCTTCTTCGATGGGTTTGAGAAGATAATCGATTGCACCGTAATGAATTGCCTTTTGTGCATAAGAGAACTCGTCATATCCGCTCACAATGATATAGACGGTACCTGGGAATTCAGCAGATGCTTTTTCGAGAAAATCCAGGCCGTTCATGACGGGCATCTGGATATCTACGAAAACAATGGCGGGTTTAAGCTCATACATGGCACTGAGCGCTTCCTGACCATTTTCAACCTGAACAGGCTGTTCCAAATGATATTTCCCCCATTGCCCCAGTTTACTGATAGCAATTCTGACAGGACGCTCGTCATCAGCGATAAGTGTTTTCATCAGTTCTTTCCTCCTTTTTGCAGATCAGGCAGTTCTCCCTGTACAGCAGGAATTGTCAATGTAACAAGTGTGTAGGAACCTTCTCCTGTCTGACTGTCGATCTCCAGATTGGCAAGGTCAGAATACATCAAATGAATCCGGTTGTACAGGTTGACAAGTCCAATTGATTTTCCTGTATCCTGAAGCGTCTGTACATGCAGACTTTCACGCAGTTCCATCAGCGATATCGTGTCTATTCCGCATCCATCATCTCTTACACACAGATGCAGATCGTCATCCTGATAATAAACCGCAAGGGAAATATTGATATGAGTATGGGTTCCCTGCAGACCATGCAGAATGGAGTTTTCCACAAGTGTCTGTAAGCTGATTTTGGGAACCTTTGCGGTAAGTGCTTTTTCATTTACGTTCTGTGTGACACACAGATGATCATCCATTCGGATCTTCTGCAGCATAATGTAATCATTTACATAGTGCAGCTCATCTTCCAGAGTCACGATATTAGGTGCTTTAATTGAATAACGCAGGCTGGATGCAAGAGAAGTGAGCATATGATAGATATTTTTCTGATCATTGAGCAGCGCCTCCGAGCCGATCGCCTGTAAGGTGTTATACAGAAAATGGGGATTGATCTGCGCTTCCAAAGCAGCCAGACGTGCATTTTTTTCATTTAGCTGTGTCATGTAATTTTCACGGATCAGTTCGTCAATGTGCGCAGTCATTTCATTGAAGCTGTTACTTAAATTGCTGATTTCCTGACACCCTTCAATATGAATTCCGGAAAAGTCTCCGCCTCCGACATCTTTTTGCTTGTCGGCAAGAAGGGAAAGCGGAGCGGTAGTTTTACGAATCAGCCAGTATATAGCCAGAACAGCAAGAGCCAACAGAAAAAGGCTTTGCAGGATGGTGATACTTTGTGCTTTTTTAAATTGTGCGGTAATTTCAGAAACAGGAAGCAGCGATACAATCTTCACACCATATTTTGATCCGGTAGTGGAAGTGACAAGGTACTGTGCATTTCCCAAACGGATATAACCTGCAGTATCGTCTGAGCGTGCAGCAAGTTCTTTGTTCATATTATGATCCGTAATGCTGACCAGTTCCGGATTTCCGGAATACAACAGATTTCCATCGGAGTTATAGATGCAGAAAAATTCATTACTGCCTGCGCTTCTGGAGATAAAGGGAGTAAGTGTCTGACGTTTAATGTTGATGGTTACAATAGCCATGATCGCATGATTTTCAATTCGGATGATCGCATGGTTGAAATTAAAAAAAGTATCCGGATCATCGGATGGCAAAAGTGCAGAATTATAAGGACTTGTGCTGCACAGAGAATAGACATGTGAATTTTCGACTGTTTCTTCTGCTGTCGTGCGAACCCAGATTTGATCTTCTTTTTTCTCACGGCCTATGGATATTCCCTGATTCATCAGATAAATCTGGTAGGATACCAGATCATTTCTGGTGTAATAAAACGTATGGACAGCATTCTTGAGTTCAGCAAGATCATAGGAAGAAAGTGCTTTTGTGGAAAGAATATCTGCGTACATTTCGTTATCATAGCAGGGCTGTATGCAAAAATCAGAAAGTTCATCAATATATTTTTCCATATTGATCATTTTCAGATCAAGAAGACGGTTGGATTTGTCAATCTGTGACTGAATTGCATTTCTTCTGCTTTGAAAATATGCAGAAGCACTGATCAGTGAAGTGAACAACAGTAAAATAAACAGCAGAAAAAAAACAAGCTGTTTCCATAATAAAATCTGATTTAGTCTTTTTTTTATGATTTGCGGGATATTTTTTATCATCGTGACTTCTTTCCTGATGTCATTCGCTTTTCTCTTATAAGTCGAACAGTACAATGCTGCTTTCTTATTTATATACAATACATTTTCACAATAAAATTTACAACAAAACAGTAAAACAGTATCAAATTTTACAGAAAACAGTTCAGAATATTCCATTCTTTGTGCAACTAGCATGATTTATAGTAGACGTAAAGTGATAGTAAGATCATAAAAGCAATACTGAAAGGCGGTACCATGAATTCAAAAAGGAAGAGAAAAGAAAATCTGGAGAATTTCTGCTTTACCATTCCGGCGGTCATTCTGGTTTGCATGATGATGTATATTCCGTTTGTAATGAGTGGATTTTACTCATTGACAGAATGGAATGGTATTTCCAAAGCACCTGTTTTTGTGGGACTGAAGAATTTTAAGAATATTTTTTCCGGCAGCAGTGATTATGCTTCCTCTTTGCT
This sequence comes from uncultured Lachnospiraceae bacterium, assembly GCA_937872845.1. Taxonomy (GTDB): domain Bacteria; phylum Bacillota; class Clostridia; order Lachnospirales; family Lachnospiraceae; genus Eubacterium_Q. Next base: position 2,767 of record CALMUC010000319.1, read on the forward strand.
GTTTACGATCAGGTATACGTTTGTCTTTGTTATTTTATCCAATATTGTGGCACTTGCACTTGCAGTAGCTTTAACGAAAAAGTTTAAGCTGGCAAATGTTTACAGAAGTCTTTTCTTTATTCCCTATATTATGAGTATGACAATTGTAGGGTTTATATGGAAGTTCATTTTTACCAAAGGCTTTGAAACGCTTTATGGGCTGACAGGCTGGGAATTCTGGAATTACAGCTGGCTTGGCCAGCCTTCTCTTGCATTTTATTCAGTGGCATTTGTAGGTGTCTGGCAGTCGCTTGGATTTTATATCGTATTGTATATTGCAGGTCTGCAGGCAGTGCCAAGTGATGTTCTGGAAGCAGCAGTGGTGGATGGAGCAAGCGGGCGGCAGAAATTTTTCAGAGTGACACTTCCTCTTCTGGGGCCTTCTATAACAACCTGTATTTTCATGTCACTGACCAACGGACTTAAGGTATTTGATATCATTTTGGCACTTACGAAAGGCGGACCGGGTACTTCGACTTACAGTGCAACGCTGCAGATTTATAACGAGGCATTTACCAACAATAATTATGGACTCGGTTCTGCGGAAGCAATCCTGTACTTTATTGTCGTACTGGTGATCACACAGTTGGTGCTGAAAGTAATGAGCAGAAGAGAGGTGGAACTGTAATGGGCATGAAGAAAAAGAGACAGATCGGAAAGATTGCGGGAGTCATCCTGCTTACGCTCATAGCACTTTTCTTTATTTATCCTGTATTTCTGATGTTTATGAATGCATTTAAACCTTTCGGAGAGATTGTATCAGATCCCATTGCTTTTCCGAAGAAGCCGACCTTTGAGAATATTGTATATGTTGTTAAGAAGATCAAATATGGGAAATTATTTTTTAACAATGTATTGATCACAACGATCGGAATAGCAGGTATTGTAGTTTTTGCATCTCTTGCAGCATATATTCTGGACAGGCGTAGAAACCGCTATACGAAATTTATATATGCACTGATCATTACACCTATGCTGATTCCGTTTCAGACCATTATGATCACACTACTGAAAACCATGTCGGTAATCAATCTTTCCGGCAGCCGTGTCGGTCTGGGAATTCAGTATTGGGGATTTGGTATTCCGATGGCAACATTTATTTTCTATAATTTCATGAATACTATACCACATGAAATTGATGAAAGTGCACATATCGATGGCGCATCTACTTTCAGAACCTTTATTTCAGTCGTATTTCCGCTGATGAAGCCGGTATCAATAACAGTCATCGTCCTGGATGTGATGTGGATCTGGAATGATTTCCTGCTACCTCTTTTGATGGTCAACAGCAGTGACAAGACCAAGACACTGGTGCTGGCGGCATATACTTTTGTCGGACAGATGAATACCAAGTGGCAGTATGCCATGGCAGCAATGGTTCTGACTGTCCTGCCATCCATCATTATATTCATTTTCCTGCAGAAATATATTGTCGAAGGTGTTGTGGCAGGAGCAGTAAAAGGATGATCATCATCGGGGGAAAACCCGTTGCAATATAAAATGATGGTAAAGTAACATATTAATGACCGCCTCATATGGGGCAGAAAACTGGGAGGGTATTACATGAAAAGAAAAGTTCTATCCGCATTATTATGCTCGGCTATGGTAGCCGGCATGCTGGCAGGATGTGGTCAGGCGCAGAGTACATCAAGTACATCAGCTGCATCGGCAGCACCTGCAGAAGGAAGCAGCAGCGGAACAGCAGAAGCCGCAAGTTCAGAAGGCGCTTCCGCAGATGCTACAAGTGCTTCTGCAACAGCAGCTTCCGTTGACTATTCCAAGGACAGTGGTGAGATTTATATGTTCATCAGTTCACCGGAGTATGCAGATGCAATCAATACACTGATTGATCAGTACAAGAGCGTTGCACCAAATGTAACAGTTAATTATGAAACAACACAGAATGACTATCCGACCATGCTGAAAGCAAAGATCAATTCCGGAGAAGTTCCGGATATCTTTTCTTCCACATCAGGTAAGGAAATCGATACTTACCGTGAATATTCCTATGACTTGTCCAAAGAACCACTGATGAATACCATTGATCCGGCAGTAGCAGATACCATGAAGTCTCCGGAACTGGGAACAGGATGCTACGGAATTGCAATTAAGGGTAATTATTTCGGAATGGTCTACAACAAAGATATATTGAATGAGTGCGGCGTAACAGAATTTCCGACGACACAGAAGGCGATGATCGATGCCTGTGAAAAGATTGCAGCAAAGGGATATAAGCCGTTTACCACAGGTTACAGCGAATGGTGGGTATTCAAACATGTATGGCAGCATTTCCTTGATGCAGCAGCAAAAGATGCTGGGATTACTTCGGCTGAGCTTGTTGCGAAGTTTGAAAAGGGCGAAGCAAAGGTTTCCGATTATCCGGAACTGTACACAAATTTCTTTAATTTCATTGACCTTACCGTAAAGTATGGTGATGACAAGCCGCTTGAAACAGACCTCAGTGCAGAAGAAGCAGCATTTGGTAACGGAAAAGCAGCTATGGTTGTCGGACAGGGTGCATGGATCGAGGGCGACGTTAAGGCAATCAATGACAAGATCAACATCGGCTTTAATGGATATCCGGTAACGGATGATGCAGCACAGTGCCAGGTAATAGCAGGTTCCGACCAGGCGCTTCATGTAAATAAGGATTCCAAGAATCTGCAGGCAACACTTGATTTTATTAACTGGTGGTACACATCTGATTATGGCATGTCCTGGTTTACTGACGTTGCAGGAGTTGTTCCTCCGATCAAGACAGATGCAAAGAGCGATTATGCAATCATTCAACAGGGCAATGAACTCTCTGCTTCTGTTGGCGCCGCACCGCTTGCAGTCTGCTATTCTACAGACAGCTGGCATCAGACTTTCGGTCAGCTGATGCAGGCATATATTGCAGGAACAACAGATAAAGATGCTACCTGTGATGCAATTCAGAAGCAGTGGCAGG
>CALMUC010000320.1 GCA_937872845.1 uncultured Lachnospiraceae bacterium
TCTGCATTCTGACTATTCAGATTTGTGATAAGCACCGCACAATCACAAATCTCTTATTATTCATTTTATTCACCGCTATTTTTCGTTTCACAACAACAACTTAATGCATTTTAAATGTTTCACGCTTCTTTTTACAACATCTTGGGTCTTAATGTTTCACGTGAAACAACCAATTGTGTTTCAATTTGCACATTTTTTCATACGACTTATGTTTCACGTGAAACATATTTTTGATATTCACAAGATTTGGATTTCTAAAGCACAGTATAAATTATAAAGGTGATTTAGAAGGTAGTCCAGCTTTTCTGGGATAAATTTTGCTGGTAGGCTCAATTTTTTTTATGATGACAATATTTCTTTCAATATCAGAGTTGGGAAGCATCATTTCTTGTATTTTTTCGACCTTACCGCCCAGCAAATGAACAGCTTTTTTGGCACTGATCATTTCATCATTTAATTTATTACTTTTATAAGCAATAAATGTTCCTCCGACTTTTACATAAGGGAGGCAGTATTCCGAAAGCGTAGACATATTAGCAACCGCTCTTGCACAACAAATGTCATACTTCTCTCTTAGCGTTCCCTTTTTCTTTTCAGCAAAGTCTTCCGCTCTGCCATGAACAGTCTCAATGTGTCCTGATTCATTATTTAATGCTAAAGCTTCGTTTACTTCATTTAAGAAATTGAGGCGTTTTTGAAGGGAATCAAACAAAGTAATATTCAAGCCTGGAAAAATAATTTTCAGCGGAATGCCGGGAAAGCCTGCACCGGTTCCTATATCAATCAGTGATAAATGTTCTTCCTGTTGAAAATCAAAATATAAAGTTGAAACAAGACTATCAAGGAAATGAAGTTTACATACATCTTCAAAGTCAGTAATTGTTGTAAGATTCATTACCTCATTCCACTTGATCAAGAGATCATAGTACTGATCAAATTGTAGTAGCTGTTTATCTGTTAAATCAATATTAATACTTTTGCAATCTGCAATAAACTTATCAAAATTTCTCATAATACGCCCAGTCCTATCTGCATTGTAATCAATATATATTGTTATACATCACTTTTATCATTTTTTCTGCGCTGTAAAAAATCAAGATATACAATCAGAACAGAGATATCTGCCGGATTTACGCCACCTATGCGGGAAGCCTGCCCGATATTGATTGGTCTGAACTTTTCCAGTTTCTGTCTTGCCTCAATGCGAAGGCTGGTAACCAGATCATAATTTATATCTGAAGGGATAAATTTATTCTCCATTTTTTCAAACTGTTCTACCTGCTTTTTTTGCCGAAGAATATATCCTTCATACTTTATGTTGATTTCAATTTGCTCAATGATATCCTTACTAAGGTTTTTTCGTACGGGATCTATCTCTGCAAGCATATTATAATTCAGTTCCGGTCTACAAATAAGTTCTGCAAGTGAGGTAGCCGTTTTGAGCGGAGATGTTCCATGTGAAATCATGAAATTCTGAACGAGAGCAGAAGCACCAACTGTTGTTGCTTTCAGTCTTGCAATTTCATCTTCAATTTCTTTTCTCTTATATTCTGTATCATCGTACTTATCCTTTGAGATAAGACCCGCCTGATACCCTTTTTTTCGAAGACGAAGATCCGCATTATCCTGCCGAAGTAGCAACCGATATTCTGCTCTTGATGTCATCATACGGTAAGGTTCAAAATTTTCTTTTGTAACAAGATCATCCACCAATACACCAATATATCCTTCCGATCGGTCAATTGATACATAATCCTTATTTAAAATCTGCATAGAAGCATTTATACCAGCATATAATCCCTGTGCAGCAGCCTCTTCATATCCACTGCTTCCGTTAAACTGCCCCGCACTGAAAAGACCATGTATCGATTTTATTTCAAGAAAAGGAGATAATTGACCAGGACACAAACAATCATATTCAATTGCATATGCATTCTTTACGATTTTACAATGCTCAAGTCCCGGTACCGAACGATACATTTCAATCTGTACATCTTCAGGCATAGAAGAGCTCATTCCATCAATATACATTTCATTTGTAAAATCGCCTTCCGGTTCAACAAAAACCTGATGTCTGTCATGATCGGAAAACTTAATCACTTTATCTTCAATAGAAGGACAATATCTAGGACCTACCCCTTCAATCACACCTGCATAGATAGGAGATCTATTAATGTTATTGCGTATTATTTCATGCGTTTTATTGTTTGTATAAGTCAACCAGCAGGATGCCTGCTTTTTTTGAACAGAGGCGGGATCGGTATCAAATGAAAAGGGAATGACCGGAGTATCTCCAAATTGTTCTTCCATTTTGTCATAATCAATGCTGTTCCCATCCATTCTGGCTGGCGTTCCCGTTTTAAATCTTCGAAGCATAATACCACTTGCCAGCAAAGAGGAAGAAAGGTTATTAGAAGGCTGCATCCCATTTGGTCCGGTATATGTAATTGCTTCTCCGCAAAGACATCTCGATTTCAGATACGTTCCCGTACATAAGATGACAGCCTTTGCTTCAAAGATTACGCCGGTATATATTTTCACACCGCAAATACTTTTACGATAACCATCCTGATAAAGCTGTGCATTCTCATTTTCATCCAGATCGTTCCACAAAAGTTCGGTAACCTCTGCTTGTTTGATTGTTCAATGCTCCTGATTTTCGAGAATTTTTTTCATGGACGCAGAATATAAAAATTTATCCGCTTGTGCACGCAAAGAATGAACCGCTGGTCCCTTTGAGGTATTGAGCATTTTGGACTGAATAAAGGATTTATCAATATTCTTACCCATTTCTCCGCCAAGTGCATCAATTTCGCGTACCAGATGACCTTTTGATGATCCCCCAATATGTGGGTTGCAGGGCATAAATGCAATATTATCAGCACTGACTGTAAAAATAATAGTCTCAAGCCCAAGACGACTGCAGGCAAGCGCAGCTTCACAACCGGCATGCCCGGCTCCTATAACACAAACATCCACTTTTTCTCTGATCTGACTCATAATTTCCTCTATCTACTTTGCGCTGAGTTACTTTCCCATACAGAATTTTGAAAAAATTTCATTTACCAGATCATCACCAATATCTTCTCCGATAATCTCGCCAAGCGCCTGATAAACATTCATCAGATCGATCGCAAAGAAATCTTCACTCATATTCTGTTCTATACTTTTTTGAACAAGGAGTAAACTTTCATATGCTCTTTGAAGAGCATTTTTGTGTCTGATATTTGTAATATAAATTTCCTGCTTTGGAACAATTTCGCCTTTTAGAAACAACTCGGAAATTGCATTTTTTAATAAATCAATTCCATTTTGATCAATCATAGAGGTTCTAATGATCGGAATTGTATCATTTTGTTTTATAATACCGCAATAACGCGCTCTTTGATTCATACATAAACTAAACGCAGGATTTTTCTGATTAAATAACTGCAAAATATCATTTTCTGAAACCTTGTTTTTTTCCGCAAGATCACTTTTATTCAATAGGATAATCGTTTTTTTATCTGCAATCACCTGGACAATAGCAGCATCTTCCTCATCCAGATTTCTGGTTGAATCAATCATATATAATATTAACTCTGCCTCAGAAGCATATTTCTTGGCTTTTGCTACACCGATTTTTTCAATTTGATCTTGTGTATCACGAATTCCTGCCGTATCAGATCGGAAGAGCGTCGTGTAGGGAAA
>CALMUC010000321.1 GCA_937872845.1 uncultured Lachnospiraceae bacterium
CTGTGCTCGGAATTATATTTGGACTTGTTGGCGGAGCATTTACATTTTTTCTTAAGCATACAAAAAAATTCATTGCGAAGAAAATAACAAATCCATATATAAGGGTTCTTATATTAGGTGTATGTCTTAGTGCACTATTTCTTCTTCTATGGAAAGGAAGATATTCAGGACTTAGTACAAATCTTATGGTTGATAGCCTTTCAAGTGGAACGAAAAAAATATATCCATGGGACTGGGCCTTAAAATTTATATTGACTATTCTTACAATATCAGCCGGGTTTCAAGGCGGAGAAGTTACACCGCTTTTTGTCATAGGATCAACACTCGGAGTATGGACAGGTGCATTACTTGGATTTCCAACATCTATGGCTGCCGGACTTGGATGTGCGGCAGTATTTGGAAGTGCAACGAATACAGTACTTGCACCTGTATTTATAGGAGCTGAAATTTTTGGATATCAGAATTTACCATATTTTTTTGTGGTATGTGTTGTTGCATATATTTTCAATACAAATCAATCAATTTATTCGGCACAGAAAATTGTGAGTAAGAGAAAATTAAGGAGAAAAAATATCAATGAAAAGTGAAATTACGAAAGAGGAGTTTGAAAACGCTCAGGAAAAATTAAAAAAGCTTTCAGATTATTATGACAGTATTGTTGTCGGACAGCAATCTCTGAAATTCGCACTTGTTGCAAGTCTTCTGTCAAATGGACATATATTGATAGAATCAGTTCCGGGACTTGCAAAAACAACTGCAGCAAAGACAATTGCAGATGCAGTATATGGTTCATTTGCTAGAATTCAGTGTACACCGGATCTTCTCCCTAGTGATATTATAGGAACGGAAATTTATAATGCAGAAACAGGTAAATTCAATACAAAGTTCGGACCGGTATTTGCAAATTTCGTACTTCTTGATGAAATAAATCGATCAAGTGCTAAAACACAGAGTGCCATGCTTGAGGCGATGCAGGAAATGCAGGTTACAATAGGTGGAAAGACATATAAGATGCCTGATGATGTATATATGGTAATTGCAACTCAGAATCCTATAGAACAGGAAGGAACATATCCTCTTTCAGAAGCTGAAACCGACAGATTTCTGCTGAAAGAAGTTATGACTTATCCGACTCCGGATGAGGAAACTGAAATATTGAACCGTATGGAAGAAGGAAGATTTACAAAAAAACCAGCCGTAATATCTGTGAAAGACATAAAAGAACTCCAGAATATAACAGGAAGAATATATATGGATGCATTGATAAAAAAATATATATCTTTTCTTGTGGATTCAACTAGACATGCGGATGATTACCTTCCTGACGAATTAAAAGGATATGTAAGAATGGGAGCAAGCCCGCGAGCTTCGATATCATTTATGAAAGTAGCTAAAGCTGCGGCACTTCTTGACGGACGGACATATGTAACACCAGATGATGTCAAAGGTATTGCTCATAAGGTTATGCGTCATAGAATAGAATTAAATTATTCAGCAGTAGCAGATAATATAAGTGTGGAAAAAATTATCGATGCTTTGATTGATGAAATTCCAACACCATAGGAAAAAAACATGTTTCGAAAAAATAATAGAACAGATAAAAATCAAAAAAATATAAAAGAGAAAAATGTTTCAGAAAGCCATGAGTCAACTGTAAAGTTGAAAAAACGTCCTGATTTTGCTGAACTTGCACGCATGAAGTCGACAGAATTTAACTTGACTAAGAGAAAAACTTCTAATCTTTTAGAAGGTGAGGCTCGCTCGGTTTATCGTGGAAGAAGTATGGATTTCGATGAACTGAGAGAATATTCATATGGAGATAATGTTCGTGATATAGATTGGAAATCTTCATCAAGGACAGGAAAAACACTTGTCAGAACATATATGGCACAGAAAAAAAATAATGTGCTTTTTGTGTGCGATTCAGGCAGGAAGATGAATGCAGAAACTTCATGTAAAGATGAAAAAGCAGAAACTGCAATTCTGACATTTGGAACATTAATGTATCTTGTTGATCAGCATGGTGATGATTATGGCATGATCATGCAGAAAGATAAAAGCTTCTGTTATGAAGGATTTATGTCAGGAATGAAGCATTATGAAGATATGCTCTCGACTTATGAAAATGGAATTATCGGTGAAACAGAAACCTCATTAAATAAAATGATTGAATATGTTACTGATGAAATTCATCGGCAGATGGTGGTTATTGTAATAACCGATATTGATGGCATTATGGGACTTACAGATCGTGTTCTTCAAAAGCTGAGTGTTCATGCTGATGCAATTTTTCTGGATATTGACGATGCATATCTTACTGATGCTGATTTCGATGTTGATAGTAAAAAATACGAAGAACGGATTGTAAAACATAGTAAAAAGTTTTACACAGAGGAAGTAAAAAACAGGGAGTATCTTTTGAATAATGCATCAAAATTGATGAATAGATATAAAATGCACCTGGGAACAATTTCAGGTGAACAGAAAATGGTTCAGGAAATCATAAGTGTTCTTGAAAAACATCGCGGCATGAATTATTTATAAATATAAGATATTCAGATGAAGACATTAATATCAGTGTAAGAAAGGCTGCATAGTGGAAACAAAAGTACAATTACAGGATTCATATCATTTCCTTCCGATAATAGTATTGCTTATGATATTGCTTATTCTAGCGGCAATTGCATTGCAGATTATTTTTAGAATAAAATATAGAAAAAATGCTGACAGGATAAAAGTCCATCGCCCGGCAAAGAAAACTCTTCCGATAATAAAATCGGAATATATAGGAAAAATGGATAACATTTATCAGAATTTAATGAATAGAACTATTACAGTCAGAGAAGGGTATCACATGATGAGCTGTATCATTCGTGAATTTGTGAAAGAAGTGACAGGAATTAACGTGGATAGTTATACATTAAAAGAAATAAGGCGTGTAAATATTCCGGAATTGACGCAGCTTATGCAGGAATACTATGTACCTGAGTTTGCTGAAAGAACACATTTTGATGTTATGAATTCACTTCAGAAGACTAGGAGTGTGATTGAGAGATGGATTTAAAATATTCTATCATTTTAAAAATCGGACTGCCTGTGGTTGCAGTAGTATTTTTGCTGATTCATCTTTTGAAGAGAAAAGTGCTTTTTTGTGGTGGAGTGCGTGCTGCAAATACTAAATATTCAAAGAAACTCCCACAGTATAAAATCAGAAAAATACTTAATATAATTGTCATGATTATATGCGAAACAGCACTTATATCATCAATAGTTGCAAGTCTTTTTCTTGCAGCACGGCCATATAAAGTTGATACAATAACCAAAGGCGAAAAAAAACGTGACATATTTTTATGCATGGATGTATCTTATTCATTATGTGATTTAAATTATGATCTTGTGAACAGTTTGAAACAGGTAGTTTCAAATCTTGATGGTGACAGATTTGGCATATCGATTTTTAATACATCAACTGTGTTGTATGTACCGATGACAGATGATTATGATTTTATTAACGATAGTCTTGATAAACTGGAAAACTATTTTTCATTGCAGAAAGAGTTCATGAATACATATGGCAATCAGCAATATGTAGAAGATTGGCAGATGACTGACTATAACAAACTTGAAGCAGAGTTAAATCAATACGAAGCTGGTACACTTGTAAATAATTATAAAAAAGGAAGCTCTCTCGTCGGAGAGGGACTCGCATCATGTCTTTACAATTTTCCAAAGCTAGATGATGAAGAAAGAACAAGACTTGTAATAATGTCAACAGATAATTCGCAGGAAAAGCTGGCAGAACCGCTTGTAGAACTTCCAAAGGCTGCAGATTTGTGTAAGAAATATGATGTAAAAATATTTGGAATATTTCCTAATGAAGATTCATGGAGCTGGCTCAATACAACTGATTATGATTCTGATTACAGAGAATTCAAGACGGCAGTGGGAAAAACAGGAGGTAAGGTATATAAACAGAGTGAAACACTTTCGGTTAAGGATATTGTAAACAAAATACAGAAAGAAGAAGCGAAAGAAGTTGGCACTCTAACTGTAAGTGAAGAAGTTGATCAGCCTAAATGGTTTGTGGTCTGGCTTATTGTATCATTTGCGATATTTATTGCTGCGGAGGCGGTACGATTATGATTATAAAACCAATTATTCCTATACCGGTTGCAGCATCAGTTCTGGGAATTTTATTTGTTACAGCTGTATTTTTCATATTAAAACATAAAGATAAATGGTGGAAAAAAACTCTTGGTATACTTCGTATGATAGGTATATTCGGACTGATATTTCTTATAAATTTGAAAATCATGACGGAGCGCTTTAATGTTGACGTAGAATTGAAAAATATAGATGTTATATTTGCGGTAGACACAACTATAAGTATGTGGTCAGATGACTATGGAGATGGACAGACGCGCATAGATGGTGTATCAGAAAATATAAAACACATTATGAATGAACTTGGCGGAAGCAGTTTTGCACTTATGCGTTTTGATAATACAGCGACAGTGCTTGCTCCATTTACAGAGGATACAGGATGTATTGAAGATGCACTCGACACAATTCATGAACCTTCAAATGATTACGCAAGAGGTTCATCTCCTAATGTTGCAATTGATAAACTGAATGAACTTATTACTTCATCACAGAAAAAAGATGGCAGAAAAACTATAGTTTTTTTCTACAGCGATGGTGAAATTACAGATGGGTCAAAACTTGAATCATTTGCCGGACTTGAAAAATATATAACAAGCGGAGCCGTTATCGGAGTAGGAACAGATAAGGGCGGAAAAATGAAGGATTCTTCGAGCGGACTTGAAATAATAAATCCTGAAACAGGAAAAGATGCAGTTTCCAAATATGATGCATCTACAATAAATGAGATTGCGAAGTCATTAAATGTTGACTCTATACATATGACAAAAAAAGAATCAGCAGATTATCTGATTGATGCAATAAAAGCCGGCAGTACTGTGACTATAGGAAAATCGAATGCGGTAAGTTATGAGGATACATATTTTTATTTTGCTCCATTTCTTGCTATTCTTATGCTTTGGGAACTTGTAGTGGTTGTAAGGAAAAGAAAAATATAAAAGTTTTCGAAAAGAGATATTTATTTATGAATGAAATGAAAAGTAAAAAAATAAATAAAGAAAATCTTACATGGGTGCAAAAACACAGGATTGGAATTTTAAATACTGTGACGGCAGTTATTTTGATTTTGGGACTCTTTCTCGGTGGAAGAATTTTAATAAATGAAAAATATATTAAAATGATTTCTGCGGGCAATTATGAGGAAAAACCGGAAAATCTGCTTCTGAAAATAAATTTTCCGGAAGGGTATCTTCCATATTTTAATATAGGAAATATGTATTATAAAGCCGGAAAATATGATGATGCAATAATAAGTTATAAAAAATCATTAAATCATCTGATAACAAAAAAAAGAGAATGTCCTATCCGGGTTAATCTTGCTCTCGCAATGATAAAAAAGATTGATTTTGAAAATCTAAAAAATAAAAAAGATATAGATGCTGCTATAATGCAGCTCAGAGCTGCACGGAATATACTTACAGCAAAAGGATGTGCAGATCCGGATGGAACAAATGGACATGATAAAAATGCAGAACAGTTAAAAGAAGATATAGATGCTGAAATAAAGAAACTGGAAGAAGAGAAAAAACAGCAGAATAATTCTGGGGATGACCAGAATAATCAAAATAATAATCAAAATAACAGCCAGAAAAATAATAAAAATAATCAGGATAATTCTGAAAAAAAACAATCTAAAGAGGAAAAAGACCTGCAGAATGAATTGGAAAAACAGCAAAAAGATGCAGCTGATGAACAATCCAAAGCACGTGAAAAACAAAATGAAGGTCAGAATGAAGGCGAGGATGAAGGAAATGACAGCAGTGGGAATGGCGATAGTGGTGTAAATGGATTTCAAGGAAAAACATGGTAGACAAAGCAATTCCTAAAGCAAAAACTCTTACTGATAAAGATAAAGAAAATGCTGAAAAGCAGAAGGGTGATGCTGAAAAAACAAAAGCAGATGCCGAAAAGACAAATACTGGTGTTAAAACTTACAGATGCGCTTGTGGTGCAACTAAAACTGAATCTATCCCGGCTAAAGGTCATACCTGGTGTGCTGTATATGCTACAAAAACTGTACAGACGGGTACTACAAATTGCGTTATTGATTTAGGACCGTGGACTCAAGATGCTGACGGCTATTGGGGACATTGGAATCCTGTTTATGGGGAAGTTCCTGAGTATCAAGAAGTCCAATACATAGCATATTATCAATGTGGCACTTGCGGAGCAACTAAGCCTGCAGAATAAGAGATTCTCTTTTAAAGAACCTTTGAAGTATTATAACTTCAAGGGTTCTTTTTTTTCGTATAATCAAATGTAATTTTTATTCTCATTTTATATGGGAGAAAGGAGAATCTCCAACTAAACTTATCCGTGTGTTTCATACTGAAGAAATTCTTATATATCTGAGATTTGTAAAAGCCGGTCTTGAAACATAGGATGATTTTAAATAAAATTAGAAGTAAAGATGAAATTGAAGTCGAGGGCAATCTGATGCAGAAAAGAGACATTGTAATATTGGTTAAAGATAAATCAAGAAAAGAAGAAGCTGTATCGCTTTCAAAAAGAGCGGGACTATTTATGACCGAGGATGAAAGTGATACTTTAAATGCTGCTAATATATTATTATATGAAAAAAAGGATTTAAAACTCATAGGTGAAGGTCTTGAAATGGAAGGAGACTTTTCCAGAATGATAAAGCGTGTTACAAAAAATCGCTGGCAGCATGAACTATTGGTAAAAGCAGCAAAGATAAATGGATTAAATACGGATGAAGAATCAGAAAGACCTGTTCTTATGGATTGTACGGCAGGGCTTGGTGAAGATTCCTTATTGCTTGCAGCTTCTGGATTTCAGGTGGATATGTATGAAAGAAATCCGATTATATCAGCACTGCTAAAAGATGCACTTCGACGTGCAAAGAAAGTTCCTGAATTAAGAGAAATTGTAACAAGGATGCATTTGCATGAAGAAGACAGCATAGAAGCAATAGGTAAACTTATAAAAACACCGGATGTAATCTATCTTGATCCAATGTTTCCAGGCAGAGAAAAAAGCGCATTGATAAAGAAAAAGTTTCAATTGATTCATATGCTTGAAAAACCGGCAGATGATGAAAAGGAGCTGCTTTCAGCGGTGACGGGAGCTGGACCGGATAAGATAGTTATAAAAAGACCACCTAAAGGACCATATCTTGCGGATGTAAAACCAAGCTACTCTATAGAGGGCAAAGCTGTACGGTTTGACTGCATTGCATGTAGGTGAATTCATGTAAGGCAAGATCATTAATTCTCAAAGATAAAAAAATTTATCTGAAAAGTTCAAGGAGAGTATCATGAGACTTACAATTGTACAAATGGATACTGGCTCAGATTATGATGAAAATATAAAGAAAATCGATAAATTTGTAAAAATTGCAGCTGAATCCGGTTCGGATTTTGTTGTGTTTCCTGAAACAATGGAATATATAGGACCGGATATTTATAAAAATGCAATAGAAATCACGGGAAGTTTTACGGAAAAAATATCTTCACTTGCATCACGTTATAATATTTATATCTATTGCGGAAGTGTGACAGAGAAGAGAATATGTGGAAAAACACATTTATATAATACAAGCATTATCTTTAACCGGAATGGGAAACTTTTTGCAGAATACAGTAAAATGCATATGTTCGATGTGAAAGTTAAAGGCGGACCTTCTTTCAGAGAATCAGATGTTATAACTCCGGGTTCGGAAATTGTTCTGGCAGATACAGAATATGGAAGAATAGGTATGAGCATATGTTATGACATAAGATTTCCGGAACAGTTCAGAATAATGGAAGAAATGGGAGCTGAAATCATATTTGTTCCTGCTAATTTTAATGATGTAACAGGAAAAATGCATTGGAAGACATTAATTCAGGCAAGAGCGATTGAAAATGAATGTTTTATTGCAGCATGTGATGAGACAGGGGAAAAATATAATGGTATGTCACATGGTAATTCAATGATTATAGATCCATATGGGCGTATTATTTCATGTCTGGATAAAGAAGAAGGAATTATTACGTCTGATATTGATCTGGATATGGTAAAGAAAGCCAGATCAGAGATTCCATCTGTAGATAACAGACGTAATGATATTTACAGTCTTTCAAGTGATAAAATCAAAATATACAAAGATCCGGATATGACTTTATAACGCAAGTGTTAAAAAAAATTTTTGACACTTGCGTTATTATATTTTTGATGTTCATGTGACACACACTTGTTGTTTTGGCTGTGTGAGGTTTTATGTGAAAAATGCAGATGACATATTGGATATTGTGCTATTTTCAAACAAAAACAGAAAAAACATGAAAAACATATGTGCATTTTCAACAGTTAATTTTGATATCTGCACATAAAATTGACATTTTGTACATAAAATTATCAAATATCGTAAAAATTTATAGAAATCTCAAAAAATATTCTATATTTAAAAAATACCCCCTGAAATATAATCATAATTGTAAAAGGAAGAGCGGAAAAAAAATTCATCAAAAACCAAAACATATTTTACAGGAGGGAACTACAACATGAAAAAAACAATAACCAAAGGGCTGGTTTCAGTCCTGACAGCGGCAGCAATGTCGATGTCACTCGTAGCATGTGGATCAGGAAAGGCATCCACAACAGCATCATCAGCAACATCAGCAGATTCAAAATCAAGTGCCTCAACTTCAACCTCTGCTTCTGCCTCAAACAGTGGAAGCAAGAACTCACAGAAACCGCTTGTATGGTTTAACCGTCAGCCTTCTAACAGCTCCACAGGAGAACTTGATATGTCAGCTCTGAATTATAACGACAAAACCTACTATGTAGGATTTGATGCAAATCAGGGTGCTGAACTTCAAGGAAAGATGGTTCTTGACTATATCAAGGCAAATGCAGCAACTATTGATCGTAATGGCGATGGAGTTATCGGATATGTGCTTGCAATCGGAGATATCGGACATAATGATTCAATTGCACGTACAAGAGGTGTAAGAACTGCACTTGGAACAGGAGTTAAGAGTGGTGATGATGTTAATTCTTCACCAGCAGGAACAAATACAGATGGTTCATCAAAGGTTGTTCAGGATGCAAAACTTGAGGTGAATGGAAAAACATATACAGTCAGAGAACTTGCATCACAGGAAATGAAAAATTCAGCAGGTGCTACATGGGATGCAGCAACAGCTGGAAATGCAATCGGAACATGGTCATCATCATTTGGTGATAAAATTGATGTAGTAGTTTCTAACAATGATGGTATGGGAATGTCAATGTTCAATGCATGGGCTAAAGATAACAAGGTTCCAACATTTGGATATGATGCAAACAGTGATGCTGTTGCAGCAATCGCTGAAGGATATGGCGGAACAATTTCTCAGCATGCAGATGTACAGGCATATCTTACACTTCGTGTCCTTCGTAACGCACTTGACGGTGTAGATATCGATACAGGTATTGGTACAAAAGATGCTTATGGCAATCAGCTTACAGAAGGCGAAGATTACAGATATGATGCAAAGACACGTTCTTACTATGCATTGAATGTAGCTGTAACATCTGACAACTATAAGGATTTTGCAGATTCAACAAAGGCATACAGCAAGGTTTCAAAACAGCTTGATTCTTCAAAGAGTCCTGAGAAGAAAGTATGGCTTGATATCTATAATGCATCTGATAACTTCCTCAGCTCTACATACCAGCCACTCCTGGAAAATTATGATGATTTACTTAACCTTAAGGTAGATTATATCGGTGGTGATGGACAGACAGAATCTAATATAGATCGGAAGAGCG
>CALMUC010000322.1 GCA_937872845.1 uncultured Lachnospiraceae bacterium
ATTGGCGATTTTTATGAAATGTTTTTTGATGATGCAGAACTTGTATCAAGAGAATTACAGTTAACACTTACAGGGAAAGATTGTGGTCTGAATGAACGTGCTCCTATGTGTGGCATTCCTTATCATGCGTATGAAACATATGTAGCGAAGCTTATAGCTAAGGGATATAAAGTAGGTATTTGCGAACAAGTAGAAGATCCCAAACTTGCAAAAGGACTTGTTGAGAGAAAAATCATTCAGATTATAACTCCTGGAACAACAACAAATGATGGGACACTTACAGAAGATAAAAATAATTATATTATGTGTCTATCATTTCAGAATGATATATATGGAGTTGCAACCGCTGATGTTTCTACTGGTAAATTTATGTGTGCCGAAGTACATGAGCCTTCAAAAGTAATTGATGAAATAACAAAATTTGAACCAAGTGAGATAGTTATACCTGAAGATTTACAGTTGTTTGAAAATAGTGAATACCAGGATCTGTTTGATTTACAAAAACAGAAATTAAATATTACAATAAGCAGAATTTCTAAAACTGATTATGGCTATGAAAATTGTGTAGCAAGACTTGAAAATCAGTTCCATACAAATGGTATTGAGGGGCTTGGTCTAAAGGATATGCATTCTGTTGCTACAGCGTCAGGAGCACTTCTTTCATATCTTCTTGATACCGAGATGGATTCAATAAGACAGATAAATAATCTTAAAGTTTATTATGTTACTAAATATATGATAATTGACACTTCAACAAGAAGAAATCTTGAACTTACTGAAACATTACGTGATAAACAGCGTATAGGTTCACTTCTTTGGGTTTTAGATTCAACTAAAACCGCTATGGGTGCAAGGCTCTTACGCTCATATGTTGAGATGCCACTCCTTGATAAGGATAAAATTGAAGACAGGCTTGATGCAGTTGATTCTATGAATAAAAATGTCATTTCAAGAGATGAAATGAGGGAATATTTAAATTCAATATATGACCTTGAAAGACTTATGACTAAGATTTCAATTCATTCAGCAAATGCAAGAGATTTACTCAGTTTCCGAAATTCACTTAAATACCTGCCGTTTATTCATAATTTAATTCATGAAATGTCAGGTAACATATTTGAAACAATGGATAGTGAATTTGATGAACTTCAGGATTTATATAATCTTATTTATTCTGCAATTTCAGAAGATGCCCCAATAACTCTTCGTGAGGGAGGAATATTTAAAACTGGTTATAATTCTGATATTGATCATTTTAAAAAACTTAAATCTGATTCGAAAGAAATTTTAAACAGCATAGAGGAAAAAGAACGTAATAACTCAGGAATAAAGACACTGAAAATTAAATTTAATCGTGTCTATGGATATTTTTTTGAAGTTACAAATTCATTTAAAGATAAAGTCCCTGATTATTTTATAAGAAAGCAGACACTTACAAATGCTGAAAGATATACAACTACTGAATTGCAGACAATTTCCGATGAAATACTTGGATCAGAAGATAAACTTTATGGGCTTGAATATGATGAATTTGTAAAGCTTCGTGACAGGATTGCTTTGAACACTGAACGTGTACAGAAAACAGCCTCAGATATAAGTACAGCAGATGCGCTTGCATCTCTTTCTTATATTGCAGTCAAAAATCATTATGTGCGACCATCAATAAATGATGATGGAATAATTAATATAAATGGTGGAAGACATCCTGTTATAGAGAAGATGATGAAATCCGGATCATTTGTTCCAAATGATACATTTCTTGATACAAAATCAAACCGTATTATGATAATTACGGGACCAAATATGGCTGGAAAATCTACATATATGAGACAGACAGCTATAATTTCACTTATGTCTCAGATTGGATCATTTGTTCCGGCTGACAGTGCTGATATCTGCATATCAGATAGAATTTTTACACGTGTTGGAGCAAGTGATGATTTATCGCAGGGACAGTCTACATTTATGGTTGAAATGAGTGAAGTTGCAAATATACTTCGTAATGCAACAAAAAAATCACTTATAATTATGGATGAAATAGGGCGTGGTACATCTACTTTTGATGGTCTTTCAATAGCATGGGCAGTTGTAGAATATATTGCTGATTCTGAAAAAATTGGTGCAAAAACACTTTTTGCTACGCATTATCATGAACTGACTGAACTGGAAGGAAAGCTTTCATCTGTTAATAATTATTGTATTGCTATAAAAGAGACCAAAACATCTCTTGTATTTTTACGAAAAATTGTAAGAGGTGAAGCAGACCGGTCATATGGAATAGAAGTTGCAAAGCTTGCAGGACTTCCTAAAGCGGTTACAAATAGGGCAAATGAAATTGCAGAAAAACTTGCAGAGGATGATTCAACCGGTAATGTAAAAAATATAAAAGCTGAATCGGTTCACAGAGAAAATCCGGCAAAGAAAAATGACAACGGACAACTTTCAATGTTTGGAAGAACAGAAGATATAAGTATAGTTGCGGAATTAAGAAACCTGGATCTTGATAATATCACACCTGTTAAAGCTATGCTTTATTTACAAGAGTTAAAGGACAGACTGACAAAATGATTAATATTCTTGACCAAAATACAATTGACAAAATTGCAGCAGGCGAGGTTATTGAAAGACCTATGTCTGTTGTAAAGGAACTAGTTGAAAATTCCATAGATTCAAAGGCAACAAGAATCACAATTGAAATTACCGATGGCGGTAAATCTATGATACGCGTTACTGATAACGGTACAGGAATTACTAAAGATGATGTAAAAAAGGCTTTTTACAGTCATGCAACCTCAAAACTTACATGTGCAAATGATCTTATTGGAGTCATGACACTTGGTTTCCGTGGTGAAGCATTGTCAACTATAGCAGCTGTAACTGATACAGAACTGATTACAAAAGTTCATAACAGTATGACTGGTATACGATATGAAATACGTGGTGGAAAGGAAATATGTTTTGAGGAAATAGGTGCACCTGATGGAACTACAATTATTGCAAGAAATTTGTTTTTTAATACTCCGGCAAGACTTAAATTCCTGAAGACAAATATGACTGAAGGTTCATATATAAGTGATTTGGTATGCCATATTGCACTTTCGAATCCATCAATTTCAATTCAACTTATCTCAGACGGAAAAACTGTATTAGATACAAGCGGGAATGGCAAATTAAAAGATACTATATATCAGCTTTTTGGAAAAGAAATAACAAAAAGTATTTTAGAAGTGAACTATAATGATTCAAAAATAAATATAAAGGGATATTCAGGAAAACCTTTTCTTTCAAAGGGAAACAGAAGTTTTGAAAATTATTTTGTTAATAATCGTTATATAAAAAATGCCGTTATTAATAAAGCAATTGAAGAAGCATATAAAACATATGTAATGCAGCACCGTTTCCCATTTACAGTGCTTTTTATTGATCTCCCTCCTGAAAGTGTAGATGTGAATGTTCATCCTGCAAAACGGGAGTTCCGTTTTGATGATGAAAAGTCACTCTTTTATGCCATATACCATGCAGTTTCACAATCACTTCTGCATCAGGAATTAATTCCAGATGCAGATGCAGATTATGGTCAGAGACAAAAACTCTATACTCCAGTTAATAATAAAATGAATGATTTAAAGAACGAAACAAATATAAAATTTTCTGACACAAAACCGGCATCATCTGAAATTGATTCAACTTCATCCTTGATTAATTCTGAATCATCAAAAACAGATTCAGGTTTATCTGGAATAAATAATGATAAATCATTTATAAGGAATGATCATATTAAAATTTTCAGTTCGGAACATTCTAATAGTGAAACTGCAACTGAAAATTTTAATATATCAAAAGAAACCGT
>CALMUC010000323.1 GCA_937872845.1 uncultured Lachnospiraceae bacterium
TCCTCATCGGATTTTTTCGCTGCAACCATGCAACAGGTCACTATCACTCCTATAAATCCTCCGCTCATCAATGCGATTACAATCATTACTCCATTTCTTAACATGACTTGATCCTTCCTTTCCATTTCCGTCTGTGTCCGGGGGATTGGGGTTCTCCCCAAAGTGCGTTTGGATATCCAAACGCTATGCTTGCAAAACGAGTACCGCCAGTTTCTGTAGCACCGGATTGACTCGATTCTGATTTATTTTGATTCTTTTATCTGTACCAGTCCATCAAGTGTCGTACAAATGATATGGAGTCTGTCTGCCATACTGATTTCGGTATTCATTGTTCCTGTCACTTCTTTCCCACATACGACTACCATCCGGCATCTCCGTAAAAGGATATGGGACATTCTTCCATATCCCTGCATATCTTCTGCATCAGACTCTTCCAAGAATGGTGAGAATACAAATCTCGGACAGATTGGTACATACCCAAGTTCATAGATTTTTCTGCAATATTTCTGCACTTTTACCCGGCTTTCTTCTGCTGAACAGCACACATAAGCCAGCGCCTGTTCCATACGCTCCATCTCCTTCCTGCATCCAGTTGGATGCCACTCATTTTCTCTATAAAAAACAAGATGTCCAATTGGACATCCCGGCTACTTTTCATCCTCTTTCTGCTCTGCTTCTAATGCAATTTTCACTCTGTCACTTCCCAGTTTGTAGTAGGCATCTGTTACCTCAATTCCCACTGCACGATAACCTGTCATAACCGCTGCAAGGACAGTCGTTCCTGCTCCGGCAAACGGGTCCAGGATCAGACCTCCCGGTTCGCAAATCTGGATGACATCTTTCATAAGCTGCAACGGTTTCTCTGTCACATGAATCCGGTTCTGCGGATTTCCATATCGGAAAACACCCGGCAGACAAGATACCGGACGGTTGATCGGCATCGGTCCGTTACTGCCCCACACAATGTATTCAGCCTGCTGGCGGAAACGGCCTTTCTGTGGACGGGAGTTTCCCTTATCCCACACCGCTGTTCCTCGCCAGATCCATCCTGCCCACTGCAATGCATCGGTAATCGATGGATACTGACGCCAGTCAATGAACAGACAGATCGGAGCACCTTTCTTGCAGGCTTTCCGCACATCATAGAGCCATTCAGCCATCCAGTGCGTCCAAGATCTCTGGTCTTTGTTATCCCCATCGAAATCCGGAAGTGCATTGGCAGCACTCATACTGCTGTATTTCTGATTTGTAGTACGATTTCTTTCATTCTGTTTTGTTCCACCGGATGCATACGGCGGATCGGTAATAACTGCATCAAAGATTCCCGGCTGGAATGCTTTGACCAGTTTTAATGTATCTCCATGTAATATTTTCCAGTTTTCCCCTTCAGTATATTCCTCCGGGTATGTTCCCTCTTTCATAAGTTCTTCCAAACTCAGGCCATTTGTCATAGGCATCATCCTTTCTTTTCTCAGCGTTCCGGCTGATTTTTCTTCTTTGTCTTTTTATTTTCTTTGGGCGGCGGACTCAACTCAGTTTCTACATATTCGCTGATAATCAAAAGTGCTTTGTAATAGTCCCCACTTTCCAATACCCTTTTACGCATTTCTTTTGCTTCTGCTGTCTGTTTATTCTTTTTCAAAAGAGTTGAGGCATCGCCCATAATGGAAAAAATATTCCCATCATGTCCAAGGAGCTGTAACTTGGGACGTTGTTTCTCAGGCTTTGTCGGAATCTGCTCTGTTTTCTTTTCATACATTTTCGGCTGTTCCATATTAGGATGCCAAAAATGCACATTCATCGTTCCACCATCTACCTTGATATCCCTCTGTTCAAATCCTTCACCCCACCCGTCACTGTACTGCCCTGTAATGTATTCGGTGAATTCCTGTAGTTCTTCCTGACTTAAAAATTCATTTAATTCCAGTTTGGTACAGCCGTACAGGATTCCGTCTTTGTTTTCTATCGTAACAACTGCACTTTGTATCTTTTCCTGAATGGACTCACTTCCGTCAAAATACTGCATGAGATCATCTTCCCCATAGCGTTCCAGTTCTTCTCGGATGACTTCTTCATAATCGGCAAGTTCTGTTCCATCTAATGGCATTCCATATTCATCACTCTCCGACCACTCTTCTTCCCATTCGGATTCTTCTGAATAAAGATTTCCAGTCAGCTCCGTCAACAGATGTACGTGCATCGTTCCTTTTTCTTCCATTCTCTATCACCTTCTTTCTAATGGTCTGTCCCTGCATTTATTTGCCTGCTTTTTTTCTTTCGCAAGGTCTGCATAATCTGCCCCTTCTTTTTCCGGCAGATTGCAAATAATCTGATACGTTCCCTCGTAATGTTTTTTCATCTGTTCTTTCGCCCATCTCCCGGCAAAGTCATTATCGGTGCA
>CALMUC010000324.1 GCA_937872845.1 uncultured Lachnospiraceae bacterium
TGATTAAACTATCTGCTACTTTCTCTCTTGCTGATAATAAAATACGTTGAAATGTTGGTCTTGATACTTCCATTCGCTCTGCACATTCACCCTGCTCTAATCCTTCTAAATCTTTCAGACGAATCGCTTCTAATTCTTCCAGCTTTAAAATATTTTCCGGTAATTCAGCTACATCCGTTTCAGATGGTACGAAATAGGGTATCGCTGGTATATGTTCAATTTTTCTCCATTTTGTTGGTCTTGCCAT
This sequence comes from uncultured Lachnospiraceae bacterium, assembly GCA_937872845.1. Classification (GTDB taxonomy): domain Bacteria; phylum Bacillota; class Clostridia; order Lachnospirales; family Lachnospiraceae; genus Eubacterium_Q. The sequence goes on from CALMUC010000324.1 coordinate 248, forward strand.
GTTTTCTCCTTAATATTACGATTGCTTTGCACCGCCATATTTAAATATATATTCATTCAAATTGACATTTAGTTTCCGTGAAATCATAGGACATTTTGCTTTTAAAAGGAAAAACATGTTTCCTTTTTCTTCTGAAAGAGCTTCGTAATTTCCCTGTCCCTTACTAATAATAATATCTGATTTATTGTAAATGTCAATAAACTCTTTGCTACAATCCTCTAATATGGCTCCCGGTGCACTACATCCAGTAGATACTATTTTCGAAACCTGATCCAATCCGGAAGCAACTGCATCTTTTTCTGTTACGTCATTAATAATCGGTTCACTTCTTACTCCATATGTAATATGAATGTTTGGAAAACTTTCTATCATTACTTTATCAAAAATTGTCTCTCCTGTATTATCGCCAATAATAAGTATATTTGAAGCGGTTTGTAATTTTTTCTCCATAATGTCAATATCACAGATTGAAAATTCTTTCTCCAACTCTTTTTCAATACATTTTTTCACGTCAATATCGCTATATACAGCTGCATCAATGTTATTTCCTGTGGCAGCTATTTTTAATGCCCAGTAAAGACTATTCTCTTTACTTTGAATAAAATCTTTCAAATATGGATATACCATTTTCGCTGCTTCTAAATCTTTTTCTTTTATTTTAGAATATGGATCTTTGATTCCTGTCTGTTCCTTAACAATTCTATGAATTTCCCGTGCCAAGTCAGGTGAGTTTCTATATTTTTTATAATTTGTCATCAAATTAATAGTTTCACATACTACCTTATCATGTATTTCCACATCACTTGTAGTCTTTCTGGCTGCTTCTAATGCCTGCTTTAACATACAAGGTATGCAATCAAAAAATAATTCCATTGTTGCCTCCAATTCTATTGTTCTATATTATTTACGGTCGTATCTGGAAGTGTTTTATCAATAAATAAAATTCCATCAAGATGATCAAGTTCGTGGCAGAATGCTCTAGCAAGCAAATCTGTTCCTTCCAATTCAAAATAATTTCCATTTTCATCTTGAGCTTTGATGCGCACCTTCTGAGGGCGTAATACTTCACCTGATATGTCTGGAACACTTAAACAGCCTTCCATATCCTGTTGTTCTCCAAATTGTTCTAAAACGACGGGATTAATAAGTTTTATAAGCCCTTCACCAACATCGATAACAACTAGTCTTTTTAATATTCCAATTTGTGGTGCTGCCAGTCCCACTCCATTTGCTTGATACATGGTGTCTGCCATGTCGGCTAGTAAGATTTGAGTCTTTTCATCTATTATTTTAACTACTTTTGATTTTTTTCGCAATATAGTATCTTCTTCATTATAATTTCTAATGTTTCTTAATGCCATTATTGACCACCTTTATATTTTTAATAGGAAGCTGGCAACTGCCAGCTTCCCTTACATAATTCATACCAGTAGAAAGTTCGCTAAGCAAGCTTTTTGTTGTTTACTATTTTGCATCATTATTCAAATTTGATAACCGCTCTTTAACTGATTTCAACTGGTTTTCTAGTTTTGTTTCCTGCATTTCCAAAAATGCTTTTTCATCTGTATCCTGAATGTTTTGAGGATTACTGTTTCTTAAGTAACCAGGTATCCCTGTTTGTACAAACTGTCTTCTGTATCCTCGTTGAAATCCATTCCCACCAAAGCATCTTCCTAAATTGCGATCATCAAAACCATTGTTGCAAAATCCTGCTCGTCCTCCAGTCATAGATCCCATTCCATTTGGTCCTGTTCCATCTCTTCTTGGCATAATTTTCACCTCCTTTTCAATGAGATATTTTCACTTTTTTCTTTGTTCGAAAATATACTAATCCCACAAACCCTGATAACAGACTAATAATGCCCAACAAATATGTCATCAACCTTTTGCTAGTTACAGATTTTGAATTTAGCATGCCAAAAGCAGTATTACAGATTCCAAAACCTCTTCCAGTCATAGCTCCCATTCCATTTGGTCCAGTCCCATCTCTTCTTGGCATAATTCTCACCTCCTTTAAAAGTGAATGAGTGACTAAGTAGTGTCCTTTGTTCTATATACACATAGCGTACTTTATGGTAACGAAATTGCTTCTACTGGACAGGCTGTTACACAACTTCCACATTCCACGCACAGTTCATTGATAATGGCTTTTCCACTATCCAGAAATTGCATCAACTGGGCAAATATCAGCGCACTGTCCACAACCTATACATTTCTCTTCATCTACTATTGCAGCGATATCATTCATCCCCTTTCTATTATCTTTATTATAATAATTTCTTTTTATAAGCATATGCCCATAACTATCATATATCTATTTTGGGCATATGTCAATATTTTAATCGTATTCAGAAAAAAATCTCATGCCAGTTAACATGAGATTTTTTATCAATAATTATTATAATATATATACTCAACATCTGGTGCTTCACCTTCCGTTATCGTAACATCTGTTAAGAGTGGTACCATATAGCCATTGTATTCATATTCCGATATCGTCCCTGTTACTGTAATCCATTCTTCATCCTTTAATTCACTTCGTATATCAGTTTCGCAGACAATTCCATATCCAACCAAGTCAGCAGCACAGCATACCATAAAATATCTTCCAGCCAAGAATTGATTTTCTTCAAAATCTTCCATTGAATATACTTGCGCTAAATACTGACATTTCTTTCCTACAAATTCATCAAGATTATCATATACATCACAATACCAATCTGCAAATATATCATCGTTAATAACCATTACGCCATCGACTTCATATTGAGCATATTTTTCAGAAATGCCAACGGTTTCTTCCCCTATATCATTCGCTTGCTCATTCTCCTGTGTGGAAGCTGTTGCATCAGTTGTATCCGCCATCGCCTCTTCGTTAGTCATACTTTCGCTATCATAACTATCTGAATCTGTACCAGCTATCGTATTGTTATCTGTTTCACTATTAGGATTTTTCTGTTCACTATTTGATGCTACAATATCACTATTTGCAATAGTCATGTCCTTACCATTAACACCCGTAGCTGGAAATAGTAGTGCAGCTACCAACGGAATAGCAAAAATCATATAATGTCGTATATTTACATTATGCCTGGCTTTTTTAATTTTTGATATCATACTTATCGCAAATAAAAATAATACAATAATTGAAACCCATATTCCCACATAAAATCTAGGATGAACATAATAATTTACTTTCTTACTAATCATTGCATCTATTAGTAAACAGGCAATAGCAATTAATATAAATGCTTGAACGATTGCTTCCATATTCTTTTTTCTACCCATGTCTGCCCCCTTATAAGAAGAATGATAAAGCACCAAAGACTATGGCACTTTCAATTATTACTAGAGTTGCAAGAAACAGTAGAAATCTTTTCTTTAAAATTTCCGAAAGCATTACCATATTCTTCAGATCAAGCATTGGTCCCATCACAATAAATGATAAAATTGGAACTGTAGAAAAATTATTAGAAAAACTTCTTCCAATAAATGCATTGGACGTTGAACAAGTAGACATAAGCATCGCTGCTACAATCATAACTATAAACTGAACAATAATATTATTGCCAATAAAACTTTTCATCGTTTGTGGCATAATCGTCTGTAAAACAGCCGATATCAATGCCCCAATAATCACATATTCTGCGACCCTAAAAAATTCAACCTTAGCTCCAGCAAAAACTGCTTCAATTTTTCCTTTTATTCCATCATACTTTAATTCCAAAATATCTTTTCCAATATTCTGAACTCTCCGATTCCCCTTTGTCACATCCTTTGTTTCAAGATTTATGAGTTTCAATATAACCCCTACCATAATTCCAATAATTAAACCAGTTATAACCCTTACAACTGCAAGATATGGCTGTTCTGGGAATGCGTAAAGCATAGAAATAATAACAATAGGACTTACTGCTGATGATGATAACCAAAAAGTTATCGTTTGTGGGAGTGGTGTCTCTTTCTTTAAAAGCCCAGATATAATTGGAACCATCCCACAATCACATATGGGCATAAAAAATCCTGCTACTGAAGCAATCACAAAGGAATACCAACTTCCTTTTGATATTTGTTTCATAATCCATCCTGTTGATGCAAAAATCTGAATCCCTGATGAAATAAATGCTCCTAATAAAATAAACGGAATCGCCTGCATAAGAATACTTAAAAATACAGTTACTATGGACTGTGTGTAACTATATGCATTAGGAAATTCAAATATTAAAAGTAAAGAAAAACATAAGGCTAAAAATATGCCTACTTTTAAATTCATTTTAAAATTCATAGATGTATTTTCAGGATTATTAAATGTCATGAAACGTTCTTTTAGTATTTTATCTGTTTCAAACTCATTGATAAATGTCACCCTAGTTCTCGGATTAATATTTTTAATATCCCTGGTTAACTTTTTTTGCATTCCCTGATGAAGTTTTTCGAATCGATTAAATATAACGATATCACTATTTAAAATATGTGGCTGCATAACCGTTGCCATATTGCTTAACTGATTTCTAAAATTCCCTGCATCACTTACAAAAACGACATTTCTAAATTTATTCTCAAATGGTATTTTTAATCCCAATATATTAGAAATATTCCATGTTCCATTATATTCCACAAGTATGTAATCTGGAGTATATTCCTCTGCAATTTGTATAAACAAATCATCATTTAAATCTGATTCATTTTCCACCTTCAAGAGTTCAACATGCATTTTCTTGAATTTTTCTTCATCATACTCAGTAAAACCTTCTTCACAAATAACTACTATGATTTTACGAAATTCTTCCAAATAATTACTTTGTAATAATTCGTTGATAACAGTAGTTTTTCCGCTTTCAAGGAACCCCGTTATAATATCTATATAAGTTGCCATATCTACCTCTATAATTCAAATAAAAGGGAAAGAACATCCTCGTTTATATGCTCTCCAATTACACAGATGCGTCCAATACAATCAGGTGTTGTATCTCTGATTATCACTTCACCCGGTACATAATCAAATTGAATCCATTTTTCACTTTCTGTGCTAATAATTCCTTTCGCACGCAAAATATTTCCTTCTATATCGTTAAGACGATTTAGAATTTCGTCTATTTTACTTCGTTCAAATACTTTTGCTGTTTCTCTTCCCCAGACATGAAATACTTCATCTGCATGATGATGAATTCCATGGTCATGGTGATATTTGTGCTCTGGTTGTTCCAATAGTAATTTCAAACCAGGTATTTCTTCGGAAGTCTCTGCTAATTCAATCATCTTTTTTCCATGAACATTTTTCCAGTCCGTTGTTACAACATGGGCTTTGGGATTGTATTTCTGAATATCCTTTAAAATATTTGCAATCACTTCTGATTTCGTATTTTGAGTTCTGCTCAATATAATCGTTTTTGCATTTGTAAGCTGATCTACATAAAACTCTGAAAAATTTTTTAAATAAACTTTATATTTCATCGCATCCACGACCGTAATACACATATTCAGTTCTACCAAATCATCTTTTAAGAACTTTTTACATCCATTTATCACATC